>NZ_JASCON010000023.1:0-66763 GCF_029959585.1 Pseudomonas sp. PS02302 | reverse complement strand
CCCCTCCGCTTCATTCCGTCATCACCCGAAGGTGAAGACCAAACAGCGAAGAATCCCTGGACCCCTCGCCCGGCTCAGACCTAAGTGCTTGATTTTCAAGCCGCTTCAGCATCTGCGCCGGAAGTGGGGCGCATTATAGGGGAGTTTAGGAGCAGGTCAACAGGTTATTTCAGATTTATTGCTGACGGACGCTGATGCGGGCAAAGGCCTTCTTGCCGGCCTGACATATATAGGTACGGCCGATCTCGAACAGGAAGCCACGATCGACCACCTCGCCATCCACCTTGACGCTCCCTGCCGCCAGCAGATCGCGAGCTGCCGCAGCGTTCTTCACCAGCCCGGCCTTGTTGAGGACGGCAGCGACCGGCAGCGCCGCATCGGTTTCCAGCTCGACTTCCGGCAGATCTTCCGGCAGCTCGCCATCCTTCATGCGGTTACCCGCGGAGCGGTGGGCGGTCTGGGCGGCTTCTTCCCCGTGGAAGCGGGCGACGATCTCTTCGGCCAGCTTGATCTTGATGTCGCGAGGATTGGCGCCCTGCTCCACATCGCTACGGAACTGGGCGATCTCTTCCAGGCTGCGGAAACTGAGCAGCTCGAAGTAGCGCCACATGAGGGTGTCGGGAATGGACACCAGCTTGTTGTACATGACCCCCGGCGCTTCCTGGATCCCAACGTAGTTGCCCAGGGACTTGGACATCTTCTTCACGCCATCCAGACCTTCGAGCAGCGGCATGGTGAGGATGCACTGGGCTTCCTGGCCGTAGGCACGCTGCAGTTCGCGGCCCATGAGCAGGTTGAATTTCTGGTCGGTACCACCCAGCTCGACATCGGCGCGCAGGGCAACGGAGTCATAGCCCTGAACCAGCGGATAGAGGAACTCATGGATGGCGATGGGCTGGTTGCCCGCGTAACGCTTGCTGAAGTCGTCGCGCTCGAGCATGCGCGCCACGGTGTACTGGGAAGACAGACGAATGAAGTCGGCCGGCGACAGCTGATCCATCCAGGTGGCATTGAAGGCCACTTCGGTACGCGCCGGATCAAGGATCTTGAACACCTGGGCCTTGTAGGTCTCGGCATTCTCCAGCACCTGCTCGCGGGTCAGCGGCGGGCGGGTGGCGCTCTTGCCACTGGGGTCGCCGATCATGCCGGTGAAGTCGCCGATCAGGAAGATGACCTGATGGCCCAGCTCCTGGAACTGGCGCAGTTTGTTGATCAGCACGGTGTGGCCAAGGTGCAGATCCGGAGCGGTCGGATCGAAGCCTGCCTTGATGCGCAGCGGGGTGCCGCGCTCCAGTTTTGTTACAAGCTCTGACTCGACAAGCAGCTCATCTGCTCCACGCTTGATGACCGCCAGCTGCTCCTGGACCGTTTTCATGGGGGCTTCGCCTCTGAATTTCGAAAGCGTGAACCTTATCAAGATGCCCCTAGTAGCCGCCAGCCGGCACGTCGGATCACCACCCCAAAGGGTTGTGACAGCTAGATTTTGATTATATTTTAGGCAGTTATTCACTTCTTTTAACGTCAGATCATCACTTTAGCTAAATGACGAAGCCAATCCCCAAAAGTCCGTTCTACCCCAAAAGCCACCTCGTGGCCGCCAGCGGGGTGGCCGCACTCTTGAGTCTGGCCTTGCTCGTGTTTCCCTCTCAGCAGGTCGAGGCGAAACGCACTTCCATCAATCTGGATGTTGAACAGGACGCCCAACGCGTCGTGCAGGGTCAGGATGACCTGAAGGAGCAAGTGCTCGCAGATACTCAAGCCGCGGACACCCAGTCCCCCTCCCCCTTTGCCCAGGTAGCCCCGGAGCAGACGGCAGCCCAGACCGCCGAGGAGGCGCCTGCCGAAGAGGAAGTCGCCACCGCAGAACGCGTCGAGCCGCAGTGGAAGACCGAAACCGTGCGCAAGGGTGACACCCTCTCGACGCTGTTCGAGCGGGCCGGCCTTGCCGCTGCCGTGGTGCACGAGGTGCTGGCCAGCAGCAAGGAAGCCAAGAAGCTGACTCGCCTGCGGGTGGGCCAGAAGATCGAATTCCAGCGTGACCCTGCGGGTGACCTGCTGGCAGTGCGCACCAAGCTCACCGCGTTGCAGACCCTGTCGCTGGTCAAGTCCGACCAGGGCTACGAGGTCGAGCACAAGACCGTCACCCCGGACATCCGCAAGGCCTATGCCCAGGGCCGGATCAGCAGTTCGCTGTTCGCCTCGGCGCAAAAGGCCGGACTGTCCCATGACATGACCATGGCGCTGGCCACCATCTTCGGCTACGACATCGACTTCGCGCTGGACATCCAGGAAGGCGACGAATTCGAGGTGGTCTACGAGGACAAGGTGGTCAATGGCAGGCACGTCGGCTACGGCAATATCCTGGCCGCTCGCTTCGTCAACAAGGGCAAGGCCTACACGGCCGTGCGCTACACCGCCAAGAACGGCACCACCAACTACTACACGGCGGAAGGCGGCAGCATGCGCAAGGCCTTCATCCGTACCCCGGTGGAGTTCTCGCGGATCAGCTCGCGCTTCACCATGGGCCGCTTCCACCCGGTGCTGAACAAGATGCGCGCGCACAAGGGCGTCGACTATGCCGCGCCCACCGGTACGCCGATCCATGCTACCGGCGATGGCAAGATCGCCAAGTCCGGGCGCGAGAATGGCTACGGCAACGTGGTGATGATCCAGCACGGCAAGACCTACACCACCGTCTATGGCCACATGAGCCGGATCGCCAAGGGCATGCAGGCCGGTGCCTCGGTGAAACAGGGCCAGGTGATCGGCTACGTGGGCATGACGGGCCTGGCGACTGGTCCGCACCTGCACTATGAATTCCGCATCAACGGCAACCACGTCGATCCGCTCGGGGTGAAGCTGCCCATGGCCGATCCCATCGCCAAGAACGAGATCTCGCGGTTCCTGGCGCAGAGCCAGCCGCTCATGGCCCGCATGGACCAGGAACGTGCCTCTCTGCTCGCGATGAACAAGCGCTGAGATGGAGCGCTACCTGGGGGTGATGTCCGGCACCAGTCTGGATGGACTGGATATTGCCCTGATCGAACAGGACGAGCGGACCCGTTTCGTCGCCGCCCTGGGCGTGCCCATGCCGGACGCGCTACGCCAGGAGCTGCTGGCGCTGTGCGCGCCCGGCGACAACGAGATCGAGCGTATCGCCCGGGCCGAACAGGCCTGGGTCAGGCTGGCCGCCCAGGGTATCGCCGAGTTGCTGGCCCAGCAGGGACTGACCTCCGCGGATATCCGCGCCGTGGGTAGCCACGGCCAGACCATCCGCCATCTGCCGGCACAGGGCTACACCCTGCAGATCGGCGATGCCGCCCTGCTGGCCGAGTTGAGCGGTATCGACGTGGTCGCTGACTTCCGCCGTCGCGACCTGGCCGCCGGGGGTCAGGGTGCGCCCCTGGTCCCGGCCTTCCATGCCGATCTTTTCGGTCTGGATCGCCGGCGTGCGGTACTCAATATCGGTGGCTTCAGCAACGTGACCCTGCTGGCGCCGGGTCTGCCGGTACGAGGCTTCGATTGCGGACCGGGCAATGTGCTGCTGGATGCCTGGATCCATCACAGCCAGGGACGACTCTTCGATGCCGATGGCGCCTGGGCGGCGCAGGGGCAGGTCGTGCCGGCGCTGCTGCAACGGCTGCTGAGCGATCCCTTCTTCATGAAGAGCGGACCGAAGAGCACCGGGCGCGAGCACTTCAATCTGCCCTGGCTACAGGGACAGCTCGCCCAGCAGGAGGCGCTGGATCCGGCGGATGTCCAGGCCACCCTGGCCGAGCTGAGCGCTCGCAGCATCGCCGAGAGCATCCTGGCCGCCCAGCCGGTGGACGAGGTGCTGGTCTGTGGCGGCGGGGCGCATAACCGGGACCTGATGGCGCGTCTGGCCAGGCAGCTGGCGCCAGCCGTGGTGCAGAGCACCGCGGCCTATGACGTCTCGCCGGACTGGCTGGAAGCCATGGCCTTTGCCTGGCTGGCCCAGCGCTTCTGCGAGCGCCTGCCCGGCAACTGCCCGGAAGTCACCGGCGCCCGTGGCCTTCGCGTGCTGGGCGCGCTCTATCCGCACTAGCCAGCGCGCTGGGCCGAAGGGGCTGCCGGGTCAGATGGAGAAGGACTGACCGCAGCCACAGGTGGTGGCGGCGTTGGGGTTCTTGATGACGAAGCGCGAGCCTTCCAGGCCTTCCTGGTAGTCCACCTCGGCGCCGGCCAGGTACTGGAAGCTCATGGGATCCACCACCAGGTGCACACCATCGCGCTCGATGACGGTGTCGTCGTCGGCGGAATCTTCGTCGAAGGTGAAGCCGTACTGGAAGCCAGAGCAGCCGCCACCCGTGACGAAGACGCGCAGCTTCAGGCGGGGATTGCCCTCTTCCTCGATCAGGTTCTTCACCTTGCTGGCCGCGCCCAGGGTGAACTGCAGGGGGGTCGGGGTGAAGGTTTCAATGGTCATTGCCGTAGTCTCCCGGCTTGCGCCGAACACAATTCAGTCAGGAAATTATCCGCTTGCCCGAGCAAAACGGTCAACTATTGCGCGACCATGGGCTGCCAGCCGAGACGACCGGAGTGAATGACTTGCCGGCAGCGCCACTCTAATATCGCGCCGCCCGATAAGGAGAACGCCCCGATGCTCTATCTTTGGTTGAAAGCCTTCCACCTGATTGCCCTGGTCTGCTGGTTCGCCGGTCTGTTCTATCTGCCGCGCCTGTTCGTCTATCACGCCCAGAGCAGCGACGCCGTGAGCCACGAGCGCTTCTGCCTGATGGAGCGCAAGCTGTATCGCGGCATCATGCTGCCGGCGATGATCCTCACGCTGCTGTTCGGCATCGGCCTGCTGGTGATCAATCCGAGCTGGCTGACCCAGGGCTGGATGCACACCAAGCTGGCGCTGGTGGTGGTGCTGATCGGCTATCACCATGTCTGCGGCGCCATGCGCAAGAAATTCGAGCGCGGCGAGAACAAGCGCAGTCATGTGTTCTACCGCTGGTTCAACGAGGTGCCGGTACTGGTGCTCATCGCCATCGTCATCCTGGTGGTGGTCAAACCTTACTAGGCGCGCGGCAGATCCGCCGGCGACCGGCGTTTTCCTGGAGAAAGCAGTATGCAGCGTTATGCCCTGGTAACCGGTGCCTCGTGCGGGATCGGTCTGGCCCTGGCCGAGGCCCTGGCGCGACGGGGTCAGCCGCTGATCCTGCTGGCGCGGCGCAAGGACAAGCTGGAGAGCATCGCCGCCGAACTGGCCCAGCGCTTCGACGTGGAGGTGCTGTACCGGGTCTGCGATCTGGCGGAGCCGCTGCACCTGACCGGTCTGCTGCACGAGCTGGAGCAGAGCGAGAGAGCCATCGGCCTGCTGGTGAATTGCGCCGGGATCGGCAGCGGCGGGGATTTTCTCGCCGCCGACTGGCCGCGGGTGCAGGAGCAGCTGGAGCTGAACATCCTGGCGCTCACCCGCCTGTGCCACGCCCTGGGCCAGCACATGGCGATCCAGGGTGGCGGCCAGATTCTCAACGTCGCCTCGACCGCGGCCTTCCAGCCCATTCCCTACATGAGCAGCTATGCGGCGACCAAGGCCTATGTGCTGCACTTCTCCGAGGGTCTGCGCGAGGAACTCAAGAAGCGCGGGGTGTCGGTGTCGGTGCTCTGCCCCGGGCCGACCCGTACCGCCTTCTTCAAGAATGCCGGGCTGCACACCGGGCGCATGGAGCAAGGCAAGCTGCTGATGTCCGCCGAGGAGGTGGCCCTGGCCGCGGTACACGGGCTGGAACGGCGCCAGGCGGTGATCATCCCGGGCTGGCGCAATCGCCTGGGCAGCCTGTTGCCACGCTTCTTCCCCCGCGCCCTGGTGCGTTCGGCCGCGGTGCGGGTCGGCAAACTCTTTCAACCCGCGTAAGGGTGATCCCGCCAGCGGAACCTGCCGGTGGGCGGTAGCCGCTGGTACACTCGGGGTCTATTCAGCCAGCAGGAGATCGACGTGGATTGTCTGTTCTGCAAGATCGTCGCCGGGGACATTCCGGCCAAGGTGCTCTACGAGGACGATCAGGTCATGGCCTTCCATGACATCGCCCCGCAGGCGCCCGTGCACTTTCTGGTCATCCCCAAGAAGCACATCGCGACCCTGCACGACCTCAGCGAGGCCGATGACAAGCAGCTCGCCGGCCATATCCTCTTCACCGCCCAGCGCCTGGCGCAGGAACAGGGCTGCGAGGAAGGCTTCCGCGTCGCGATGAATTGCAACGCCCTGGGTGGCCAGACGGTCTATCACATCCATATGCATGTGCTGGGCAAGCGGCAGATGACCTGGCCTCCGGGCTGAGCCACGTCCTGTCGTCCCTTCGCCCGCCAAGGAGATCACCATGAGAGCCAAGCGCCTCTACTCCCCCCTCGATCGCCTGCTGATCCAGGCCGACACTGCCCTGCGTACCCTGACGCCCTTCAGCGGCGCCCCCGCGCGCAGCTCGCCGGCCATTCCGTTGAAGGATGCCGAGCTGAGCGACGAGGAGCGCCGTCACGCGGCCGGCCTCATGCGCATCAACCACACCGGCGAGGTCTGCGCCCAGGCGCTGTACCAGGGTCAGGCGCTGACCGCCAAGTTGCCGGAGGTGCGCGAAGAAATGGAAAAGGCGGCCGATGAAGAGATCGATCACCTGGCCTGGTGCGAGCAGCGCATCCGTGCCCTGGGTGAGCGTCCCAGCCTGCTCAACCCGCTGTTCTATGGCCTGTCCTTCGGCATCGGCGCCGGTGCCGGGCTGATCAGCGATCGCCTGAGTCTGGGTTTCGTCGCCGCCACCGAGGATCAGGTCTGCCGCCACCTGGACGAACACCTGGACACGCTGCCGGCAGCCGACGCCAAGTCCCGTGCGGTGCTGGAACAGATGCGCAGCGACGAGGAGCAGCACGCCGAGCATGCCCTGGCGGCCGGTGGCTGGCGCTTTCCCACGCCGGTCAAATACGGCATGAGCCTGGTGTCCAAGGTGATGACCAAGACCACCTACCGCATCTGAGCTGCGGTTGGCGCCCACGAAAAAGCCCTGCCTTGGCAGGGCTTTTTGCTGTCTGCAAAACTAGATATCGAAGAAGACGGTTTCCTGCGGGCCCTGCAGATGGATGTCGAAGCGATAGGCTGCGCGGCCATCGATCTCGCAACGGCGCGCCAGCAGCGTGGGGCGGCGCTCCGGTTCCGGCAGGTTGTAGACCGGGCAGCGGGCATTGGCCTCGGCTTCATCGTCGAAGTAGAGGCGGGTCTGCAGATGGATGTTGATGCCGCGGGCGAACAGGGTGACGTTGATGTGCGGCGCCATGGGCTGGCCGCGCTGGTCGGCGACCTGGCCGGGCTTGATGGTGTGCAGCGTCCAGTCACCGGCGTCGAAGGTGGTGGCGGTACGACCGAAGCCGTTGAAGGCCTTTTCCACGTCGTAGACCGGGTCGTACCGACCCTCGTGGTCGGCCTGCCAGAACTCCAGGAAGGAATCGCGCACCAGGTTGCCGTTGCCGTCGAACACCTGGCCGGTGAGCAGGATGTGCTCGCCGGGGGCATCGGGCTTGGCCAGCTCGTTCCAGATCTCGACCGCGCGGGTGGGATTGCCGGCGGCGGCCAGGGCCAGGCCGATATGCACATAGGGGCCGGCGGTCTGGGAGGGGGTTTCCGGCAGCAGGTCGTGGCGGTTGGGGGTCATGTCGGCGTCCTCAGTGATGTTCGAAGAACGTCTGCCGCGCGCCTCGGGTGACGATGTCGAAGCGATAGGCCAGGCAGTCCATGGGATTGGCCATGCTCATGTCCAGGCGGGCGATGAGGGTCTGCACCGCGTCAGGATCGGCGATGGACTTGACGATGGGGCACAGCGGGATCAGCGGATCGCCCTCGAAATAGAGCTGGGTGATCAGCCGGGTGGCGATGGCCGGGCCCATGACCGAGACATGGATGTGCGCCGGACGCCAGTCGTTGCTGCCGTTGCGCCAGGGATAGGGACCCGGGCGGACGGTGCGGAAGACGTAGTTGCCCTGGCTGTCGGTACGGGTGCGGCCGACGCCACCGAAGTTGGGATCGAGCGGCGCCAGGTAGACATCGTTCTTGTGCCGGTAGCGGCCGCCAGCGTTGGCCTGCCAGATCTCCACCAGGGAATTGGGCACCGGCTTGCCGAACTGGTCACGCAGGGTGCCGAACAGGATGATGCGCTCGCCCTGGGGCAACTGACCGGTACCGAAGTTGAGCAGCAGGTCGTTGTCGTGCGGCCCGAGCGGCAGCCGCGAGAAGTCCGGGCCGCTGCGCTCGGAAGCGGTCTGGTGCTGCAGACTGACCAGCGCCTGGCGCGGCGAGCGGGGAATAGAGGATTTGTAGGTGGGCGTATAGGCCTGGGGATGCCAGGTGCGATCACGGGCGACGTAGCGAACGTCGTGGGGCTTGTTATGCATTGGAATGCTCCACGGAAGGATCGGGGCCAAGGGCTGGCTGATCCCAGTGTGGCCCAGGGCGGCGCCTGGCTGAATTGAAAGCTGCGCCCTGACCCATAACCTAATGGTTAAGTGTCAACTCCCCGGCTACCTCGCGCAGGACATCGCAAAATCTCTGGGTGGCCAGCGACAGGGACACGCTGCCATTGCGGCAGATGCCGACCGAGCCGCCGGCTTCGCGGACGCCAAGCTCCACCTCGATCAGCTCGCCGCTGGCCAGGTCGCGACGCACCGCATCCCGCGGGGCGATCCACAGCGCCTCGCTCTGGCGGACATACTGGCGGCTGAGGGTCGGCGACAGGGTTTCCAGCCGCTGGGGACTGAGCGGAATGCCGCATTGCACGAAGAGACTCTCGGCGTGGCGGCGGATGGTGGTACCGGGCAACGGCAGCACCAGGGGATAGCGCGCCAGGGTCGCCAGGTCCGCTGGCAGCGCCTGGCTCAGCGGATGCCCCGGACGGACCACCAGGGTCAGGGCCTCGGTATAGAGGTGCTCGAAGTCGAGGCCGTGGATGTCGGGGCTGTCGGTCATGCGACCGACCACCAGATCCAGATCGCCGACACGCAACTGCCCCAGCAGGTAGGCGCTGGGACCGGTGGCGACGTTGACGATCAATTGCCGATGCCGCTCGTGCAGCCGCGCCAGGACCTCGGGCAGCACCTGGCTTTCCACCGTCGACAGGACCCCGACCCGTACCAGGCCACCGGCCTCGCCGCCGCGCACCAGCTCCATTCCCTCACGCAGGGCCTGGACGCAGGGACCGGCATGGCGCAGGAACAGCAGGCCGGCCTCGGTGAGGGTCACCTCGCCCTTGCCACGCTCGAACAGGCGCACCTCGAGAATCTCCTCGAGTTCGCGGATGGTCTTGGAAATGGCCGGCTGGGACACGGCGATGGCATCGGCCGCCTTGGCGAAGCTGCGCTGCTGGGCGATCTCCAGGAAACACAGCAGATGCCGGAATTTGATGCGGTTGTCGAGATTCATGACGCTCTACAGACGGGACCCAGGAGCAGAGACTACCACCCGGCGGTCGTGGAAAACCCTTGGAGTCAGCAGGGGCATCCTTTGCTACAGTGCCGCCTTCTCTCCCGGAATCTCTCCATGTCCATCCGTGCCCAGCAGAAGCTGCAAACGCGCCAGGCGCTGCTGGAATCGGCGCGCCTGCTGATGAACAGCGGCCGCGGCTTCGGCAGTCTCAGCCTGCGCGAGGTGAGTCGCCAGGCCGGCATCGTCCCGGCGGGCTTCTATCGCCACTTCAGCGACATGGAAACCTTCGGCCTGGCCCTGGTGGCCGAGGTGGGCGACACCTTTCGCGACGCCCTGCGCCAGGTGCGTCATCACGAATTGCAGCAGCGCGGCATGATCGAGGCCTCGGTGGAGATCTTTCTCGGCGCCGTGAGCGACAACCGCGATCAGTTCCTCTTTCTCGCCCGTGAGCAATACGGCGGCTCCCAGGCCGTGCGCCAGGCCATCGCCGAGTTGCGTCAGCGCATTACCCAGGACCTGGCCCGTGACCTGCTAGCCCTGGGTCGGCTGCCCCATCTGAGTCCGTCGCAGATCGATGTCCTGGCCGACCTGGTGGTGAAGACGGTGTTCGCCACCCTGCCGGAGCTGATCGATCCGCCGCCGCTGACCACACCACCACCGCTCTGGCCGGCGGCGAAGATGGTGCAGCAACTCAAGCTGATCCTGATTGGTAGCAAGCACTGGCGGCGCGGCGAGCGCACTAACGCCCCAAAGGAGGGCGTCACCCTGCTAGCCGATGCAATGGCGCACCAAATAAGAGCAATCTGAACGTCAGGTCAACCTACAGTGCCCCAGAACCAGGCGACTTGCGCGCCTTGGCAGGCCCCTTGCTGTAGAGCTGGGCAAAACTGCCAAGAGTCTTGCCATGCTGGTCGTCCAAAGCCGCTGCGCGCCCCGGGATACCTGGGACGCCGAACTCCACCTCACCTACGACGCCCGTAGCAAGAGTCGCCTGAGAGCCACCACCAGCGCTGGCGAGGACGTCGGCCTGTTCCTCGAACGCGGGCAACCGCCGCTGGCCGATGGCGACTGTCTGGAAGCCCGCGATGGCCGCATCGTGCGCATCGTCGCGCGCCCGGAAAAGCTGCTGCACGTCACCTGCACCAGCGCCTTCGAGTTGACCCGCGCCGCCTACCATCTGGGCAATCGCCACGTCGCCCTGCAGATCGGCGACGGCTGGCTGCGGCTGCTGGACGACTATGTGCTCAAGGCCATGCTGGAGCAGCTCGGCGCCCGGGTCAGCGAGATCGAGGCCGGCTTCCAGCCCGAGCACGGCGCCTACGGCGGCGGTCACCATCACTCGCGCCATGGCGAGGAAGGCTTCAACTACGCACCCAAGCTGCACCACTTCGGCGTGCGCACGTGAATTCGCCCTTCGCCCTGCTGCGCCTGGCCAGTCCCCAGCTGCCGATTGGCGGCTACAGCTATTCCCAGGGACTGGAACTGGCCATCGACAGCGGCCTGATCCGCAGCGCGGTGGAGGCCGAGACCTGGCTGCGTGACAGCCTCGAACTCAATCTCGCCCGCTTCGAGGCGCCGCTGCTGCTGGCTCATTGCGAGGCTGCGGCGGCCGGCGACTGGACGCGCCTGGGCGTACTGGCCGACCACCATCGCGCCAGTCGCGAGACCGCGGAATTCCAGCTGGAAAGTCGCCAGACCGGTTATTCCCTGGCGCAACTGCTGCTCGGTCTGCCGGAGCTGGATGACGCCAGTCGCCGCCTGCTCGGCGAGCTGGCCCCGACCTTCGCCCTGGGTTGGGCGCTGGCCGCCCGGACCTGGGCCATCGCCCCCCGGGCCGCCCTGGATGCCTGGCTATGGACCTGGCTGGAAAATCAGCTGGCGGTGCTGATGAAAACCCTGCCGCTGGGCCAGCAAGCGGCCCAGCGCCTCACCTCCCTTCTGCTGCCGACCCTGACCGCCGTGGCCGAGCAGGCCGCGGCCCTGCCGGAGGCGAACTGGGGCGGCGCCCCCTTCGGCCTGGCCCTCAGCAGCATGGCCCACGAGCGGCAGTACAGCCGCCTGTTCCGTTCCTAGGAGATCTCCTGATGACTACTCAACCCCTGCGCGTCGGTATCGGCGGACCGGTCGGCTCCGGCAAGACCGCCCTCACCCTAGCCCTCTGCCGCGCCCTGCGCGAGCGCTACAACCTGGCGGTGGTGACCAACGACATCTACACCCGCGAAGACGCCGATTTCCTGGTGCGCAACGAAGCCCTGGCGCCCGAGCGCATCCTTGGCGTGGAGACCGGTGGCTGTCCGCACACCGCCATCCGCGAAGACGCCTCCATCAACCTGGAAGCGGTGGATCAGCTCAACCGCCGCTTTCCCGGCCTGGACCTGATCCTGGTGGAATCCGGCGGCGACAACCTGTCCGCCACCTTCAGCCCGGAGCTGTCCGACCTGACCCTCTACGTCATCGACGTCTCGGCCGGCGACAAGCTGCCGCGCAAGGGCGGCCCCGGCATCTGCAAGTCGGATCTGCTGGTGATCAACAAGATCGACCTGGCGGAGCAGGTCGGCGCCTCCCTGGAGGTGATGGATCGCGATACCCGCAAGATGCGCGGCGACAAGCCCTTCGTCTTCAGCAACCAGAAGACCGGTCTGGGCCTGGAAGAGATCATCGCCTTCATCGAGAAGCAGGGTCTGCTGACCGCCGCCTGAGTCCAGGAAACCATCCCCAAGGAGCCCCCATGAAACACGCCAAGATCCTCGCCACCGCCGCCCTGCTGCTCGCCCCGGCCCTGGCCTTTGCCCATCCGGGTCATGCCGAGAACGGCCTGGCTGCCGGGGTGCTGCACCCCCTGACCGGTCTCGACCACCTGCTGGCCATGCTCGCCGTGGGTCTCTGGGCCGCCCAGCAGCAGGGCAAGGCGCGCCTGGCGCTGCCCTGCACCTTTGTCGGCACCATGCTGATCGGCGGCCTGCTGGGCTTTGCCGGGCTGGAGCTGCCCTTGCTGGAGACCGGCATCGCCGCCTCGGTGCTGGCGCTGGGCCTGCTGGTGGCCCTGGCCGCCCGTCCGCCAGTGGCCGCCGCCGTCGGCCTGACCGCCGCCTTCGCGCTGTTCCATGGCGTGGCCCATGGTCTGGAGCTACCGGAGATGGGCAATCCCTGGGCCTATGCCCTGGGCTTCGTCGCCGCCACCGCCACCCTGCATGGCCTGGGCTATGCCGTGGTGCGCTACCTGCCCCAGGCGGCCACGCCGCTGGTGCGACTCGCCGGCGTCGCCACCGCTGTGGCCGGGGGCTGGCTGCTCGCCGCCTGATCCGTCAGGCGATCTCCAGCTGCTGGCGCATTCTCGCCAGCACGCCCTCTTCCGCCACCGCCGGCAACTGCGCGGTATAGCCGCCAAAGCCGGCGAAGCGTGTGGCGAAATCCACCTCGAGCACGAATCTGTTGTCGAACTGCGGCGAGGCCAGGGGTGCCAGCACCTCGGCTGAATAGGTGTCGCGCGGATCGCTGCCCAGCCGCACCGGCAGGTCGCCGCTTCGCTGCCGATAAGCGACCCAGGGCGAATAGGTGAAGGCCTCCAGCCGGCCCCGCGCCAGGTCCAGTTCCAGCAGGCGCAGCAGGCCGTTGCCGCCGGCGTATTCGGTCTGGTAGTTGATCAGCAGCAGATCCACCGGATGGCCCAGGTCATTGGTCAGCCGCAGATGACCGCTGCCGTGGTTGTGGCCGTTGAGGGTCAGGAAGATCTGGTCGTTGCGGCGGATCAGCCGATTCCATAGCCGCACCCCAGTGTCGTTGCGCCGGGTGGAGAGCACGGCCTGGCCGTTCACCAGGTCGACGATGTTGTGCGAGGCGAGGATGGTCGGCAGGTGCGGATAGCGATCCAGCATCCCCTGGGCCCAGTCCAGACTCTGGTCCGAGGGGCACCAGTCCAGGGTCAGCAGCAGAAAGCCCTGCCCCAGGGCCGAGAAGCGATGGGCCTCGTTGAGACCGGTGACGTCGCGTTCGATGAAGGTGGCCTGGCGCGCCGCCCGCTCGCGGCCGAAATACTGGGTGAAGAGTTCGCGACCGTCACGCAGACGATCCTCGGTGTAGAGCTCGACGACATCATGGTCGCCGGTCATGACGCTGTAGGGCACCCCGGCCTGCTCCAGCCGTGCCATGGCGTGACTGGCCAGGGCCCATTCGCCACGCTGCTCGGCGTTTTCCACCAGATCGCCCAGGTGCACCACGAACGGCAGGTTCAGCGCCGCGGCGTTGTGCGCCAGCCAATGGGTCTGGGCATGAAAGGCCAGTGCCGGCGGATAGCCCAGGTGGCCATAGCGCTCCACCCGCCGGCCGTTGGGCAGCATCTCGTGGTTGTTCTCGCTGTAGTACTGAGTATCGGGCAGGACACCGAGCAGGAAGCTGCTGCGCGACGGCAGCGGCGCCAGGGGTGCGAAGGCGTGCCGTTCGAACCAGAGTGCGCGGTGTTCCGGCAGGCCGTAGCGCTGGGTCGGCTTGCAAGCGGCCAGCAGCGGCAGACCGGCCAGCGCCAGGCACAGCCGGCGACGTTTGAAATCGGGCGAATCGATCATCACAGCGGCCTCAGGGCAGAAAGTAGGCCTGCCAGCGATTGTCGTTGAAGCGGCCTTCCAATACCGGTCGGCGGCTGGCCAGCGGAGTGCCGGCCAGGGCCGCCTGGCTGTCGGCGTCGAGCAGCACATAGGCCGGTCGGGTGACCTGGGCGAGCTGCGCCGCCTGGCCGACATCGAGAAAGGTCGGCAGGGGCACGTCGTAGTCAAGATTCATCAGGTAGCGGAAGGCCTTGGTGTCCTGACCCAGGCCAAGGAACACCAGTTGCCCGGGCTCCCCCTGGCGCAGGCTTTCCAGGCGGGTGACGAAGGCGCGGGTGTCATAGCGCAGCGCCTGCATCGGATCCAGTGCCAGCACCACCAGCAGCCATTGCGCCAGGGCCGCCGCGGCCAGGGGCATGCCCAGGCGGAAGGCGCCGCGCTCGCGCCAGGCGGCCACCAGGGCGAACAGCGTCAGGATGGCGAAGGCGCCCAGCAGGAAGCGCAGATCCAGTTCAGGCCACCAGCCCGCGGCCTGCAGCCGGGGTTGCTGCAGCTTGACCAGCACCCCGAGCACCAGCGGAAAGATCACCAGCAACGGCAGGAACAGCCGCCGTACCCAGGCCAGGGCACCCTGCCCCTGCAACAGTACCCAGGCGCCGAGGGCGGCGCAGGCCGGAATGGCCGGCAGGATGTAATAGGGCTTCTTGAAGGTGGGAAAGGACAGGGCCACCAGGATCAGCGTGGCGAAGCCGGCCAGCTGGAGCAGCAGCCGACTGTCCGCCTGGGTCTGGCGCAGCCGCCAGTGCCGTCTGAGGGTCGGCAGGGCCAGCAGCGCCAGGGGAAAGGCCGGCGCATAGCGGTAGAGCCCCAGTTGCAGGAAGTACCACCAGGGATAGCCGGCACCGTCGGTATCGTCCAGTCGCCCGGAGACCTGCATGCGCAGCACGTCCTCGACGAAGACCGGGCCGCCGGTACGCCAGGCCAGGCCGAACAGCAGGGCGCAGCACAGTGCCAGCACCAGGGCGCCCACCAGGCCGTAGCCGAAGCTGCGCCGCCAGTCGCCTTGCAGCAGCCAGTAGACGCAGACCACGCCACAGGGCTCGATCAACCCCAGCGGTCCGCGCACGGCGAAGCCGGCGGCCAGGCACAGGAACACCAGGGTGCGCCGCCGCGACAGGCCGCGCTGGTCGGCGCTCCACAGCAGATAGAAGCAGCCCAGCGCCGCCAGGGTGACGAACTGATCGAGGCAGATCGAACGGGCCTTGGCCAGGAAACCGTTGGTGAGCAGCAGCACCAGCACCGCCAGCAGGCCCCAGGCGCGGGACCGTTCGGCCAGCAGGCGATAGAGCAGCCCGACGATGGCCGCCGAGGCCAGCGCAGTGGGAATTACCGTGGCCAGGCGATTGACCTCGCCGAACAGCTGGGCGAAGACGTCTATCAGCAGCGTCGAAGTGGCGGGATAGTCGGGGTAAGGCTGCCCATAGCTGGTCGGGAAGGCACTGGCCCCGTGGCGAAACATCTCCTGGGCGAAAAGTGCGAAGCGGCCGTCGAAGCCGATGAAGGGCTGCTCCCACAACCCCAGGGTGAACAGGGGCACCGCCAGCAGACACAGCGCCAGACTTTCCAGGCGCAGGCGCGCCAGACTCGGGATGGACGACACGCGGCAGGACTCCGGCAGGCAGGGAAGGACGGGCTCGCGACCCGGCGCCACTATCGCCGAACAACCTTAGGGATCGCTGAAACCAGGCTGACGGCAGGCTGACAGGAGCCCCAGGACAGAGCGGTTCGGCCGGGAGGAGGTCGCGACTATGCCGCTGAATTGAAGATTTTTCATGACAGCTGCATCCAAAGCGCCGGCTGCCGGGTATAGCCCCTACAGTCCAACCGACTGTGCCCCCTCTCAATCCGGAGCAAGCGCATGAACAACACCTCTAGCCGTTGCAGCATCCTGGTCCTGACCGCCCTGCTGAGCACCCCGCTGCTGGCCCAGAGCGAGTTGCCCGAGGCCGTCCGCGTGCCCGCCGGCAACAGCCTGATGCTGGAAACCGTGGGCAAGGGCACCATCGTCTACGAATGCCGCGACAAGAAGGACATGCCCGGCCAGACCGAGTGGTTCTTTGTCGGCCCCAAGGCCGACCTGCATGATCGCCAGGGCAAGCAGGTGGGGCGCTACTACGGTCCGCCGGCCACCTGGGAAGCCGTCGACGGCTCCAAGGTGGTCGGCAAGCAACTGGCCATCGCTCCCGCCGGCGCCGGCAACCTGCCCTATCAGCTGGTGGAGGCCGCGCCCGCCGAGGGCAAGGGCGCCTTCCAGGGCACCACCTACATCCAGCGCACCGCGCTCAAGGGTGGCGTCGCGCCGGCCAAGGCCTGCACCTCGGCCAACAAGGGCGAACAGCAGACCGTGAACTACCAGGCCGACTATCTGTTCTGGAAGAAGGGCTGAGGTCCAGGGGACAGCCAGGAGCGGATCGGCTAGGCTCGGCTGATCCGGTCGCCACCCTGGCGTCCCCAGCCTGGCGCGCGCCCTCGTGACCGAACGTTCCCCCGATCCAGCCGTCCTGCTCGCCGCCTGTGCCCGGGGCGAGCGTGCCGCCCTGCAGCGGCTCTACCAGAACGAGGCGCCGCTGTTGCTGGGTATCGTCCTGCGCCTGGTGCGCGATCGCGGGCTGGCCGAAGACATCCTCCACGACGCCTTTCTGCGCATCTGGCGCGGCGCCGCCAGTTTCGCCCCGGAGCGCGGTTCGGCCCGTGGCTGGATGTGCAGCGTGGCCCGCAACCTGGCGCTCAACGCCTTGCGCGATCGGCAGCGCCTGGTGCCCCTGGGGGATGACTGGGAACCCCTGGCCGAGTCTGCCGATCCGGCGCGAGAAGCCGACGGCGGCCGCCTGGAGGGCTGCCTGCGGAACCTGGAAGCGCCGCGGCGGGAGGCCATCTTGGCCGCCTACCTGGACGGCTGCTCCCATGGCGAGATCGCCCAGCGCCTGCAGGCACCCCTGGGTACGGTGAAGAGCTGGATCACGCGGGGTCTCAAGGCGCTCAGGGAGTGCATGACATGAACAGCGACACCACCCTGCCCCCGGACGAAGAACGCGAACGCCTGGCCGGCGAATACGTGCTCGGCACCCTGGACGCCGAAGAGCGTCGTCGCGTGGAGCTTGCGCTGGCAACGGACGCCCTGCTGGCCGCTGCCGTGGCGCGCTGGGAGGCGCGCCTGCAGCCGCTGGCCGAGCGGGTGCCACCCGTCGAGCCCGGCGCGAATCTGTGGCCGCGCATCGAGCGCAGTCTGGGTGAGGCCGACACCCGGGTCATCATCCGGCGCGAGTCGCTGTGGCAACGGCTGGCGCTCTGGCAGGGTCTGAGTGCGGCAGGGCTGGCCGCCAGTCTGGTGCTCGCGGTGCTGCTACTGCTGCGCCCGGTACCCACGCCAAGCTACCTGGTGGTGCTGGCGGCGCCCAGCGATCGCACGCCCGGCTGGGTGATCCAGACTGCCAGCGCCCATGACCTGCAGTTGATTCCGCTGGGGCGCGACGCCGTGCCGAGCGGCAAGACCCTGCAATTCTGGACCAAGGCCGATGCCTGGCAGGACCCGGTATCTCTGGGTCTGGTCCAGCCTGGGCGTACTCTGCAGGTACCGCTGGACCGGCTGCCGCCGCTGGAAGCCAACCAGTTGTTCGAACTCACCCTGGAAGACCAGGGCGGCTCGCCCACCGGCCGACCCACCGGGCCGATCCAGTTCATCGGCCGGGCAGTGAAGGTGCTCTAGCGAGCGCCCTTAACTCTGGCGGTGGATGTTGAAGTTGTTGAACGCCTGGCAGGTCGCCATCAGCTGGATGCGATTGATGTTGACGTGCTTGGGCTGGTTCAGCGTCCAGTGGATGGATTCGGCGATGTCGTCCGGCGTCAGGGGCTCGGTGCCGGCATAGACGGCATCGGCCTTGGTCTTGTCGCCGCCGAAGCGCACCACCGAGAATTCGCTTTCCGAAAGCCCGGGCTCGATGTTGGTCACCCGCACCCCGGTACCGAGCAGGTCGGATCTCAGGCTCAGGCTGAACTGCTTGAGGAAGGCCTTGGTGGCGCCATAGACGTGGCTGCCCGGATAGGGATAGTCGCCCGCGACCGAGCCCAGGTTGACGATGCCGGCACCGGCGCCATGGGCGATCAGCCGCGGCAACAGCAGGCGGGTGCAATAGAGCATGCCCTTGATGTTGGTATCGACCATGGTGTCCCAGTCGTCCAGGTCGCAGCTCTGCGCCGGCGTGTTGCCCAGCGCCAGACCGGCATTGTTGACCAGGGCGCGCAACTGGTTGAATTCCTCCGGCAGACCGGCGACCGCGGCTTCCACGGCGGCGCGATCCTGGACGTCCAGCACCAGCGGCAGCACCTTGGCCTGCCCGGACAGTTCCTCGGCCAGGGCGTGCAGGCGATCCTCGCGGCGGCCGGTGATGACGATCGACCAGCCGTCCTTGGCGAAGCGGCGAGCGGTGGCGGCGCCGAAGCCGGAGGTGGCGCCGGTGATGAAGATCGAAGACATGAAAGATTCCTTCTGCGAGGGAGTTTGGCCGAGACCCACGATAGCTCAGGGGCATTGGTCAGGCGAATACTCAGATCGCCGGGAATCCAGCGGATCAGTTATAACACCTTGGTATTGCACGGTTTTCCGCGCGCTGGCGATTTTTTGAGCAGTTCCCGCTAGGCCAGGCGGCCCGGGCCTCACGCCCGGCTATGCCAAGCTTATCCACAGGACGATCCACGGAATTCCTGTACAGAACTCGGACCCGGCTTCAGCTGGATAAGTCCGCGCGGACCAGCCAGGCCGGCGGTTCGGCCGGCGCCAGTCCGGTGCAGGCCGCCTCGACACAGGCGGCGAGGCCGGCGAAGCGCAGCTCGCGACCGGTAAGACCCGGGCCGTAGTGGGCGAACTTGCCGGAATTGGTCAGCAGGGTGCGGGCCGCGGGCGGCACCAGGGGCTCGCCGAGCATGCACCAGCAGGTGTCCCCTACCAACTGGGCGCCGAAGGCTTCCAGCTCGGCCAGGCTCCCGGCCCGCTCGGCCGCGGCGCGCACGTCTCGCCCCAGGGTGATCACCAGGGCCACCGCGGGATGCCGCTGCCGGCCGCGGCAGAGTTCGGCCAGGCGCTGGCATTCCTCGACGGAAAAATGTGGATTGCCCAGGGCCACCAGCTGCACCTCGCGCGCAGCGGCGCTGTCCAGCTCGGCCCAGGCCTGGCGCAGGTCCGCCAGGTCAATGTCCTCGACCTCCAGCTCGGGCGCCGCGACCGCAGCCAGGATCGGCGCCTCGGGCGTCACCCCGACCAGATGGAACAGCGGCGCCGCCGAGGTGGTGGCGAAGGCGGCGCCAAAGGCCTTGAGATCGTCGCGGCTGGGCTGGGCCTGTGCCAGCCCCAGCACCGCGGGGATCCGGGTGGGCGAACGCAGGCCGATCCAGTAGCCGAGCAGCGGATAGAAGGCGTCGTCATGGCCCTCGGGTACGCTGACCCGGAAGACCTTGGCCGCGCGGCGGCCACTGTCCAGATGGCAGCCGGCCAGGGGTGCCCGACCGGTCAGGGCGGTGCAGATGTCGAGGAAGTCGGCGTACTTCTGGGTGCGTGCCCCCAGCACGCTGTTGGCGAAGACCACGGCATTGGATTCGGCCCAGACCACCTGCTCGCCCAGGGTCGGGGCGCTGTCCAGCAGATAGGGCGCGCAGGTGAAGGTAGGGCGACAGCCCAGGGCCACATAAGCCTCGGCCAGGGCACTGGCCGGTTCGCCCAGCGCCGGATCGACGCCCTGCGCGCGCCAGCGGCGCTGATCCACCGACACCGCATTGAGGCTGGTGGGCACCCGCACCCGACCGCCCCACTCCACCAGTCGCTGGGCGAAGGCCAGGCTGGCCGGGCCGGTGTAGATGCAGCCATCGATATGGGCCTGGGTGATGTCGAGCAATTCGCGAGCGCCCTGCAGATGCGCCATCCGCACCAGGATCTTCATCGCCGCCTGGACGGCCTGGCCCTCGGCGCCCGCCAGCTTGGCCCGGTCGGTCACGCTGAGCTGCAAAGCGGCAGGGGCCTCGGTAGCGGTGCCGGGAAAGAGGTCTCCAAGCGCGCCGACCCAGCCATCGTTTACCGCGATCTCCTCCTGCCCGGCGAGGGCCGCAAAGGCCTCGGCACCCAGGCTGACGACCGGCAGGGAGCGACCGAAGAGCTCTTCCGCGACGATGGCGCCCAGGCTGAGAATCTCGTCCGGCTCGGCCAGCAGCAAGGCCGCCGGCCCGCGGCCCGCCAGCAACAGCTCCAGCAGCACGGCGCTGCCGGTGCAGGAGCCGCGGCCACTGGGAATGGCCAGGATGCGTCCGGCCAGTTCCAGGCCGTGCAGGGGATGATGGCGATCGATCACCCGGCCGCTGGCCGGATCGACGCCACCCCAGAAGCTCAGCCCCAGGGGCGCCCAGGCCAGGCGTCCCCGGGCCTGGCCCGCGACCAGACAGCGACCGCGGACCGCCGCCACCGCTAGTGGCCGCCCAGGTAGGCTTCGCGCACCTGGGGATTGGCCAGCAACTCCTGACCGCTGCCGGTCATGCGGATTTCGCCGGTGACCATCACATAGGCACGGTCGGACAGGCGCAGGGCATGGTTGGCGTTCTGCTCCACCAGGAAGATGGTCATGCCGCTCTGCGCCAGCTCGCGCAGGATCTGGAAGATCTGCTTCACCACGATGGGCGCCAGGCCCAGGCTGGGTTCGTCGAGCAGCAGCAGCTTGGGTCGCGCCATCAGCGCCCGGGCGATGGCCAGCATCTGCTGCTCGCCGCCGGACATGGTCATGGCGCGCTGGTTGCGACGCTCCTTGAGGCGCGGGAAGAGCTCGAACATGCGCTGCATGTCCTCGTCCACCCAGCGGGTGCCGATGGGGATGGTACCCATCAGCAGATTCTCCTCGACCGTCATGTCGGGGAACACATGGCGTCCCTCCGGCGACTGGGCGATGCCGTTGGAGGCCACGTAGTGGGCGTTCTTGCGAGTGATGTCCTCGCCCCGATAGAGGATCTGCCCGTTGCGCGCCTGGGGTTGGCTGAAGATGGACATCAGCAGGGTGGACTTGCCGGCGCCATTGGAGCCGATCAGGCTCACCGTCTCGCCTTCGTTGATGGACAGCGAGACGCTCTTCAGGGCCTGGATCGGCCCGTAGAAGACGTCGACGTTGCGGAATTCCAGGATCGGCGTGGTCATGCCACCTCCTCTTCTTCGGCGCCGAGGTAGGCGGCGATGACCTTGGGATCATTGCGGATATCGGCCGGCAAGCCACGGGCGATGACCTGGCCATGATCCAGCACCACGATGTGGTCGGAGATGTTCATCACCATGCCCATGTCGTGCTCGATCAGCACCACGGTGATGCGGTGCTGGTCGCGCAACAGGCGGATCATCCCGGCCAGGGCCTCGGTCTCGGCCGGGTTGAGGCCGGCGGCGGGTTCGTCCAGGCAGACGATCTCCGGACGGGTGCACATGGCGCGGGCGATTTCCAGACGGCGCTGCTGGCCGTAGGAGAGTTCGCCGGCCAGGCGGTTGGCGTGATCCACCAGGTCCACCACCTCCAGCCAGTAGAAGGCCGTGTCCAGCGCCTTTTCCTCGACGCGGCGATAGCCAGGGGTGTTGAGGATGCCGGTGATGAGGTTGCGGTTGCACTGCATGTGCTGCGCCACCAGCAGGTTCTCCACCACCGACATCTCCTTGAACAGGCGGATGTTCTGGAAGGTGCGGGCGAGACCGGCGCGATTCACCAGGTGGGTGCCGCCGAACATCTTGTACCAGAGCCGGCTGCCGAACTGCACCGGATTGACGAAGTCGGTGGCCTGGAAGCGCTCGCCCATGATCTTGCCGACGCGGGTCGAGCGACCGTCGGCGGTGTCCAGGCGGATCTCGCCATCGGTGGCCTTGTAGAAGCCGGTCAGGCAGTTGAACACCGTGGTCTTGCCGGCCCCGTTGGGGCCGATCAGCGCGGTGATGGACTGGCGCTGGATCTCGAAGCTCACGTCCGAGAGGGCCTTGATGCCGCCGAATCTCATGCCCAGACCCTTTACGGTCAGAATGTTGTCGCTCACGGCGCCACTCCCTTGCGAATCGCGAAGCCACTGCGGGCGATACGGATCAGGCCACGCGGCCGCCACATCATCATCACCACCATGAGCACACCGAACACCAGCATGCGGATGTCGCCGAATTCACGCAGCAGTTCGAACAGCAGGGTCATGACGAAGGCCGAAACCACCACCCCGACGGTGGAGCCCAGGCCGCCCAGCACCACGATGGCCAGCACCAGCACCGACTCGAAGAAGTTGAACGAGGCCGGGTTGATGAAGCCCTGGTAGGTGGCGAAGAACACCCCGGCCAGGCCGGCGGTGGAGGCACCGATCATGAAGGCCGAGAGCTTGACCAGCACATGGTTCAGGCCCATGGCGCGGCAGGCGATCTCGTCTTCGCGCAGGGCTTCCCAGGCGCGACCGACCGGCATGCGGGTCAGGCGGTGCTTGATGTAGAGCACCAGCAGCACCACCAGGAACAGCACGGTGTAGATGAAGATCATCGTCGCGTTGGGGTTGTAGCTGATGCCCAGCAGCTCATGGATGGGCACCCCGCCCTCCTTCGCCCGGCGGCCGAATTCGATGCCGAAGAAGGTCGGCGAAGGCGCGGCGATGCCGTTGGGGCCCTTGGTCACTTCCAGCCAGTTGTTGAGCACCAGGCGGATGATCTCGCCGAAGCCGAGGGTGACGATGGCCAGGTAGTCCCCGTGCATGCGCAACACCGGGAATCCCAGTATCGCCCCCGCTACCGCGGCCAGCACCGCCGCGAGCGGCAGCATGGTCCAGAAGCCCAGGCCGAGGTACTGGTAACCCAGCGCCAGACCGTAGGCGCCGATGGCATAGAAGCCGACGTAGCCGAGGTCGAGCAGACCGGCCAGGCCCACCACGATGTTCAGACCCAGGCCCAGCAGCACGTAGATCAGGCAGAGGATGATCACCGTCAGCCAGTACTTGGTGGCCAGGAAGGGAAAGGCGATGGCCACCAGGATGATGATGGGCAGGATGAATCTGAGGTTGGACTTGTGTCCCGGCGGCAGCACATGGACGCCACCGTCGTTGCGCTTGAAGGACTCGATCCAGTCGCGGCCCTTGGCGGTCTGGCCGAACAGGCTGAGCAGGAAGCGACCGGCCATGACCACCGCGACCATGATGCCGACGCGGCCGGGCTGGACGTTGTAGCCATAGCCGTCGAGCACGATGCCGACGATGGGGCCGAACAGGATCAGCGAGACCAGGCCGACCATGAAGGTGTCGCGCAACACGACCTTGAGATCGAAGGAGGAAGACGTCTGACTCATGGATTCACACCTTCGTGACCTGGGGTTTGCCGAGCAGCCCCTGGGGCCTAAAGATCAGGATCGCCACCAGCAGCGAAAAGCTGAAGACGTCCTTGTAGTCCGAGTTCACCAGGCTGGCGAACTGGGCTTCGGAGATGCCGAGGATGATCCCGCCGAGCATGGCGCCAGGCAGCGAACCGATGCCGCCGAGCACGGCCGCGGTAAAGGCCTTGATGCCGATGATGAAGCCGGCATAGAAGTCGAAGGTGCCGTAGTTGAGGGTGATCAGCACCCCGGCCAGCGCCGCCATGGCCGCGCCGATGATGAAGACGTAGGAGATCACCCGGTCGGTGTTGATGCCGAGGATCTGCGCCATCTTGCGATCCTGCTGGGTGGCCCGGCACATGCGGCCGAGGGTGGTCTTCTGGATCACGTAGGTGAGCAGGCCCATGCCGATGATGGAGGCCAGGATGATGAAGACCTTGGTGTAGGTGATGATCACGAAGCCTTCGCCGATGTGCAGGCGCAGGGCGCCGTCGAGCAGCGTCGGTACGCCCTGCTGGCGCGCGCCCTGGGCGAGCTGCACGTAGTTCTGCAGGATCAGCGACATGCCGATGGCCGAGATCAGCGGGGCCAGGCGCGTGGAGTTGCGCAGCGGCTTGTAGGCGATGCGCTCGATGGCCCAGCCGTACACGGAGGTGACCACCACGGTAAAGATCAGGGTGCCGAGGATCAGCACCGGGAAGGAATGCAGGCCGAACACGCTCAGCAGCGCGATGCCGATGGCGGCGAGATAGGCCGACACCATGTACACGTCGCCGTGGGCGAAGTTGATCATGCCGATGATGCCATAGACCATGGTGTAGCCGATGGCGATGAGTCCGTAGACCGAGCCCAGGGTCAGGCCGTTGACCAGTTGTTGCAGGAAGATACCGTCCACGTTTGCAGTCTCGCGCTGGATGGATGACGAGGGCCGCCGGCCGCCGCCTCGTCCTGGGGCGGAGACGAGGTGGCGGCTGGCGGATTCACGCGAGGATCAGGGCAGCTGGTGGTACTTGCCCTTGTCGTCCCATTCGTACATCACGTAGTCGGAGACCTTGAGGTCGCCCTTGCTGTCCCAGCTCTTCTCACCCAGTACGGTGTTGACGCTGTGGGACTTCAGCCACTCGGCGGCCTTGGCGCCGTCGGTGCCCTTGATGCCGTTGAAGGCGGCGGCCACGGCCTGCAGCGAGGCATAGGAGTAGAGGGTGTAGCCCTCGGGCTCGTAGCCGGACTTGCGCAGGGTTTCCACCACGGTCTTGCCGGCGGGGTTCTGCAGCGGGTCGGCGCCGAAGGTCATCAGCACGCCCTTGGTGTACTGGGCGCCACCGGCGGTGGTGACCAGGTCGGCGGAGACGATGCCATCGCCGGAGACGAACTTGGCGGTTACGCCCTGCTCGCGCATCTGACGTACCAGCGGACCGGCTTCGGGGTGCAGGCCGCCGAAGTAGACCACGTCGGCGCCGGAGGCACGGATCTTGGTAACCAGGGAGTTGAAGTCCTTCTCGCCGCGGGTCAGACCCTCGTAGAGCACCTCTTTCACGCCGCGCTTGTTGAGCTGCGCCTTGGTGGCGTCGGCCAGGCCCTGACCGTAGGTGTCCTTGTCGTGGATGATGGCGACCTTCTTGGCCTTGAGGGTATCGACGATGTAGTCGCCGGCCACGATGCCCTGCTGGTCGTCACGTCCGCACATGCGGAACACGCCGGTCAGGCCACGCTCGGTGATCTTGGGGTTGGTGGACGCCGGGGTGATGGAGATGATGCCGGCTTCGTCGTAGATCTCCGAGGCGGGCATGGTGTTGGAGGAGCAGAAATGGCCGATCACGGCCTTGACCTTCTCCGAATCCACCAGGCGGTTGGCCACGGCCACGGCCTGCTTGGGCTCGCAGGCGTCGTCACCCTGCACCAGCTTGATCTTCTCGCCATTGATGCCACCGGCGGCGTTGATGTCCGTCGCGGCCTGGGTAGCCCCCTTCCAGAACTGCTCGCCGTAGGCGGCACTGGCCCCGGTGAAGGGACCGGCGACACCGATCACGATGTCGGCATGCGCCAGGGTGGAGAGAGTGAACGCAGAACCGATAGCGAGAGCCAGAATGCCTTTTCTGTAAATCTTCGACATGGGAGGTGTGCTCCAGAGGGTGGTTGGCCTGTTCGCCGGAGCAAAGCCTGTGCCATCACCCAGCTGTGTACCGGGCGCAAAGGCCATTTGCCGCCACCGCGAGGAGCCGAAACCTCTGCGTGCGGGCGGCGAGGGCCGCTGCCAGTGGACTCGACCGTCCTTTAGACTTTTGTCTTAACTGGCTCATTAGTCTGGATAATTCTGCAAAACGGTAGCAGCGGAGGAGACAAAACCCAGAGGTTTGTTACCAGATAGCAACCCGGTTGCACCTGTTTCGCACCAAAACGTAACACCGTCCCCACACTGTGCCACCAAAGTAACCATGAGCCTGCGACCGCCGGACCCTGCGGGATCGACCGTGCACCCAGCCTGCTGGCGGTTATGGACAGCCATGAAAAGCGGCCGACTTGCACAGGTCGAGATGCGCAAATCGGCCGCTTCAGGGTGTTGTCGCCCGGCCTGGGGGCCGGTGACAGCGGGTATGGCAGGGTCGCTAGAGCACCACGCGCAGGCACTGCCCCGCGTGATAGAGGGTGAAGCCGGCTTCGTACATCAGGCTGCGCCACTGGCCGACCGGATTGGTCTCCAGCGACGCCAGGGGCAGCGGCAGGTCATGGCGATCGCCACTGCACAGATAGCGGGCAAAGGCCTGCCCCACCACCGTGCCCGTGGTCACCCCGCGACCGTTGTAGCCGGACACCGCCAGCAAGCCTGGCGCCGGCTCGAACAGTCGCATCAGATGATCGGGCGTGAAGCCGATACGGCCGGTCCAGCTGCACTCCCACTCGACCTGTCCGAGCGCCGGGAAATAGTGCCGCTGGATGCGATCGGCCCAGGCGCGGATGAAGCCGGCCGGCCGCCCCGCCATGTTGCCAAGACTGCCCAGCAGCAGACGGCCATCGGCATCGCGGCGGATGCTGCTGAGCACCGTACGGGTATCCCAGGAGCCACGGCCCTGGGGCAGGATGAAATCCGCTTCCGGACCGAGCGGCCGCGAGGCCACCTGGTAGTAGTAGCCCGGGAAGAATTGCCTGCGCAGCGTGGTCCACTCGCCTTCGGTATAGGCATTGGAAGCGATCACCACCTGGTCGGCGGTGACTCGCCCCTGTGGGGTTTCCACCTGCCAGCGCTCACCGACCCGCTGCAGCCGTTGCACCGCACTCCGCTCGAACAGCTCGCCGCCTTCCTGGCGCAGCGCCCTGGCCAGGCCCAGGGCATAACCCATGGGCACCAGGGTGCCGGCGCGATGATCGAGCAGCGCGCCACTGATGTCGCGCGTGCCGCAGGCGCTGTAACAGACCTCGCCCTCCAGAAGCTCGACCCGGGCGCCACGCCGCTGCCATTGCTCGGCACGCTGCCCCAGATCGGCCAGGCCCTTGGCGCTGTGCGCCATGTGCAGGGTGCCGGCGCGACGCGGCTGGCAATCGATGCCATAGCGCTCGATGAGACCGAATACCTGACTCGGCGCATCGCCCATCACCCCCAGCAGGCGCTCTCCGACCTCCGGCCCCAGGGTCGCCACGGCTTCGTCCGGCGGGATCCACATGCCGGCATTGACCAGCCCGACATTGCGGCCGGAGCCGCCATGGCCGACGCCATGGGCTTCCAGCACCACCACCCGCCGCCCGGTCTGCGCCAGGTGCAGGCCGGTGGACAGGCCGGTATAGCCACCGCCGATAACGCAGACCTCGGCGTCACGCTCGCCCTGCAACGGCGCCCCCGGCACCGCCGGATACAGCCGCTCCCACAGGCACTCTTCACGCAACTGCATTCTCTGCGCTCCTGGCGGACCCACTCAGTCGAAGACGATGCCCTGGGCCAGCGGCAACTCGCGCGAATAGTTGACGGTGTTGGTCTGGCGACGCATGTAGGCCTTCCAGGCATCGGAGCCGGATTCGCGACCGCCACCGGTTTCCTTCTCGCCACCGAAGGCGCCACCGATCTCGGCACCGCTCGGTCCGATGTTGACGTTGGCGATGCCGCAGTCGCTGCCGGTCGCCGACATGAAGGCCTCGGCCTCGCGCACATCGGTGGTGAAGATGCAGGACGACAGGCCCTGGGGCACGGCGTTGTTCAGCGCCACCGCCTCGTCGAAATCGTCATAGGTCAGCACATAGAGGATGGGCGCGAAGGTCTCGTGGCGCACCGCCTCGCTCTGCTCGGGCATCTCGACGATGGCCGGCGCCACGTAGTAGGCCTCGGGATACTGCTCAGCCAGCTGACGCTCGCCGCCGTAGACCACGCCGCCCTCGCCACGCGCCTGTTCCAGTGCGCCCTGCATGGCCTGGAAACTGGCCGCGTCGATCAGCGGACCGATCAGGTTGCCTTCCAGCGGATGGCCGATGCGGACTTTGGCATAGGCGGTCTTTAGCCGGGCGACGATTTCGTCCTTCACCGAACGGTGGGCGATTAGCCGGCGCAGGGTGGTGCAGCGCTGGCCGGCGGTGCCCACGGCGCTGAACAGGATGGCGCGTACCGCCATGTCCAGATCGGCGCTCGGCGCGAGGATCATGGCATTGTTGCCACCCAGTTCGAGGATGCTGCGGCCGAAGCGCGCCGCAACCCGCGGTCCTACCTCGCGACCCATGCGGGTGCTACCCGTGGCGCTCACCAGTGCCACCCGCGGATCGTCCACCAGGGCTTCACCGGCGGCGCGATCGCCGACGATGACCTGACTCAGATCGGCCGGGGCATCGCCAAAGCGCGCCAGGGCCTTCTCGAACAGCGCCTGACAGGCCAGTGCGGTCAGCGGGGTCTTTTCCGAGGGCTTCCAGATCACCGGATTGCCGCAGACCAGGGCCAGGGCGGCGTTCCATGACCAGACCGCCACCGGGAAGTTGAAGGCACTGATGATGCCCACCACGCCCAGCGGCTGCCAAGATTCACGCATGTGGTGACCGGGACGCTCGGAGGCGATGGTCAGACCATAGAGCTGGCGCGACAGGCCAACGGCGAAGTCGCAGATGTCGATCATCTCCTGGACTTCGCCCAGGCCCTCCTGGGTGATCTTGCCGGCTTCCCAGGACACCAGTTCGCCGAGATCGGCCTTGTGCGCGCGCAATTCTTCACCCAGCAGCCGCACCAGTTCGCCCCGGCGCGGCGCCGGTATTGCGCGCCAGGCCTGGAAGGCGCGCTCGGCACGGGAGATCTTCTGCTCCACTTCGGCGGCGCTTTCCAGGGCGACGCTGCCCAGTTGGCTGCCATCGATGGGGGAATGCACCCGGTGCTCGCCTTGGGTGTAGTGCTGGGCAGAAACGCCGAGGCGTTCCAACAGGGCCTTGCTCATGCTGAGGTCTCCGCGGAAAGGGAATCGTCCCTGAGTATGGTCAGCCCAGCGGCGCCGGACAACCGACCTTTGCTCGGCATATCATTCCCTTTTTTCATGCCGCGAGTCCGCTCATGCAACGCCGCCACCTGCCGTCCATCACCGCCATGCAGTGCTTCGAGGCGGTCGCGCGTCATCTGAGCTTCACCCGCGCGGCCGACGAACTGGCGCTGACCCAGAGCGCCGTCAGCAAACAGGTCGCCCAGCTGGAGGACCTGCTGCAGCACAGTCTGTTTCGCCGGGTCCGCCGCCGCCTGCAGCTCACGCCGGCGGGCGCCCTCTACCTGGCCGAGGTGGACAAGATCCTCAACCAGCTGGAGATGTCGGCGCGCTATCTGAGGTCCTATGGCGGCGAGACCGAGGTGCTGCGCGTGGCCACCCCGCCGACCTTTGGCGAGCGCTGGCTGGTGCCGCGGCTCAAGGGCTGGCGCCTGCGCTTTCCCAACATCCACCTGGATGTCTCCAGCGCGCTGGAACCGGTGGACTTCCGCGACCCCCGCCATGACGTGGCGCTGTTCTATGGCCACGGCAGCTGGCCGGGTGCCGAGTGCGAACTGCTGCTGCACGAGCACATGGTCGCGGTCTGCGCGCCCGACCTGCTTCCCCCCGAGGGCATCGCCGGACCGGAGCAGCTGGTGGACTTCGTGCTGCTGCAGAACACCACCCGCCCGGAATCCTGGCACGACTGGTACGCCAGCCTCGGGCGCGACGAGGTGCATAGCCATCACGGCCCGCGCTTCGACACCTTCACCCTCTGCGCCCGCGCCGCCCAGGAAGGCTGCGGGGTGGCCCTGCTCCCGGAATTCCTGGTCGCCGAAGAACTGGCTTCCGGTCGCCTGGTGCTCGCCTGGCCCCATCGCCTGGCCAGCCCCCATGCCTACTGGCTGGCCTATCCGGAACAGATGGCCGAGGTGCCCAAGGTGCGCAGCTTCATCGAATGGATTCGTGAGAAGGCATGATGCCCTGGCCAATCGTGACCATGGCGGTTCGCAGGTGCGACCGTTTGCCGTTTGCTGATCGCGGCCATGGGCCGCTCCTACAAAACATCACTCTCTGTAGGAGCGGCCGCATCGGCGGACCGCCACGGCCGCGATGAGGATATCCACAGCGAACCTCATCCCGCACCAGAAACGAAAAACCCGGCCGAGGCCGGGTTTTTCCTAGCAGGGGTCGTCTTAGACGCCGGAGGCTTCCGCCGCCGCGACATCCTTGATCGACAGCTTGATGCGACCGCGGTTGTCCACGTCCAGCACCAGCACCTTCACTTCCTGACCTTCTTTCAGCACGTCGGTGACCTTCTCGATGCGCTGATCGCTCAGCTGCGAGATGTGCACCAGGCCGTCCTTGCCGGGCAGGATGCTGACGAAGGCGCCGAAGTCGACGATGCGCTCCACCTTGCCGACGTAGATCTTGCCGATCTCGGCCTCGGCGGTGATGCCCAGGACGCGCTGCTTGGCCGCTTCAGCGGCTTCGCGAGTCTCGCCGTAGATCTTGATGGTGCCGTCGTCTTCGATGTCGATCGAGGCCTTGGTCTCTTCGCAGATACCACGAATGGTGGCGCCACCCTTGCCGATCACGTCGCGGATCTTGTCCTGGTCGATCTTCATCGCCAGCATGGTCGGGGCGTTTTCGGACAGCTCGGCACGCGACTCGGAGATCACCTGGTTCATCTGGCCGAGGATGTTCAGACGCGCTTCCAGCGCCTGCTCCAGGGCGATCTCCATGATCTCTTCGGTGATGCCGTTGATCTTGATGTCCATCTGCAGGGCGGTGACGCCCTTGGCAGTACCGGCCACCTTGAAGTCCATGTCGCCCAGGTGATCTTCATCACCCAGGATGTCGGTCAGGACGGCGAACTTCTCGCCTTCCTTGACCAGACCCATGGCGATACCGGCAACCGGAGCCTTGACCGGCACACCGGCGTCCATCAGTGCCAGAGAGGCACCGCAGACCGAGGCCATGGAACTGGAGCCGTTGGACTCGGTGATCTCGGAGACCACGCGGATGCTGTAGGGGAAGGCATCCTGGGTCGGCAGCATGGCCTGGATGCCACGACGGGCCAGACGGCCGTGACCGATCTCGCGACGGCCCGGGCTGCCCATGCGGCCGCACTCGCCGACCGAGAAGGGCGGGAAGTTGTAGTGCAGCATGAAGCTGTCACGACGCTCGCCTTCCAGGGTGTCCAGCAGCTGCGAGTCACGGGCGGTACCCAGGGTCGCGGTGACCAGGGCCTGGGTTTCGCCACGGGTGAACAGTGCCGAACCGTGGGTCTTCTTCAGCGGACCGACTTCGATCTGCAGCGGGCGAACGGTGCGGGTGTCGCGACCGTCGATACGCGGCTTGCCGTCGACGATGTTCTGGCGCACGGTGCGGTATTCCAGCAGACCGAAGGTCTCCTTGACCTCGGCTTCGCTGTACTGACCGTTCTCACCGGCCAGCTTGGCGATGGCCTGGTCACGCAGGGCACCCAGGGCCGCATAGCGATCCTGCTTGATGGTGATGGTGTAGGCACGGGACACGGCTTCACCGACTTCGGCCTTGACGGCTTCGATCAGGGCGGTGTTCTCGGCAGGCGCCTGCCAGTTCCAGGTCGGCTTGCCGGCTTCGGCAGCGAACTGGCTGATGGCCTCGATGGCCACCTGGAATTCTTCGTGGGCGAACAGCACACCGCCCAGCATCTGGTCTTCGGTCAGCTCGTCGGCTTCGGATTCCACCATCAGCACGGCGTCACGGGTACCGGCCACGACCATGTCCAGGCTGGAGCTCTGCAGCTGCTCGTAGCTGGGGTTCAGCAGGTAGCCCAGTTCGCTGTGGTAGCCCACGCGGGCGGCGGCGATCGGACCGGCGAAGGGGATACCGGAAATGGCCAGGGCGGCGGAGGTGCCGATCATGGCGGCGATGTCCGGATCGGACTTCTTGTTGGTGCTGACCACGGTGCAGACCACCTGGACTTCGTTGAGGAAGCCTTCGGGGAACAGCGGACGGATCGGACGATCGATCAGGCGCGAGGTCAGGGTTTCCTTCTCGGAAGGACGGCCTTCACGCTTGAAGTAACCACCGGGGATGCGGCCAGCGGCGTAGGTCTTCTCCTGGTAGTGCACGGACAGCGGGAAGAAGTCCTTACCGACGGCGGGCTGCTTGGCACCGACCACGGTGACCAGCACGCTGACGTCATCGGTGGAGACCAGCACGGCACCGGTCGCCTGGCGCGCGATGCGGCCGGTTTCCAGGGTGAAGTTCTGCTCACCGAACTTGAATTGCTTGATTACTGGATTCACAGTCTTTCCTTCTCTTTATTGCCTTGGGGGAAACAGGGGCGACCAGAGGGATTCGGACCCTCGCTGATCTCCGGGGTGACGCAGGCCGATTCTGCCGGCCTTTCAAGCAAAAAAGCCGGAGGCCGGCGCGAGCCGACCTCCAGCTTCAGACTGCTTGCAGCAGGTCTGCATCGTATTAACGACGCAGGCCCAGGCGAGCGATCAGTGCGCTGTAACGAGAGGTGTCTTTGGACTTCAGGTAGTCCAGCAGCTTACGACGCTGGTTGACCATGCGGATCAGACCACGACGGCTGTGGTGATCCTTGCCGTTGATCTTGAAGTGACCTTGCAGCTTGTCGATGTTGGCGGACAGCAGGGCAACCTGCACTTCCGGCGAACCGGTGTCGCCTTCGGCGCGCTTGAACTCGTTTACGATCTGGGCTTTGTCTTCAACGCTCAGTGCCATGATAGGGCTCCTCTGAGGAACAGGCCGGGATAGGTCCCGTGCTTAGGAAAGAGGTGTGACCGTGCCTGCTGACAGCCACCCTCGGTATCGGTCTAGGACCGAATCAGTCTACGGGGGGCAACCTGCCCCTCGTCATCAATCTCGCCGATGCCGATGAAACGACCCTGGTCGTCCTGCACCCGCATCAAGCCGAATTTCGGTGCATTGGCCGCCCGGACGGGCTGACCGTGCAACCAGTAGTAGGCGCTGTGCTGAGTCAACTGCACCAGCGGCCAGTGCTCCAGGCCACTGTCGACCGGCAGCAGGAAGCGATCCAGCGCTGCGGAACCGCCTTCGGCGTGCACCGCCTCCAGCTCTTCCAGGCTGATGGCCTGCGCCAGACCGAAGGGGCCGGCCTGGGTACGGCGCAACTCGGCCACATGGGCACCGCAGCCGAGCAGGGCGCCGAGGTCTTCGACCAGGGTGCGCACATAGGTGCCCTTGCTGCAGGCCACTTCCAGCGTCGCGCGATCTTCCTGCAACGCCAGCAGTTCCAGCCGGGCAATAGTAACAGAACGCGGCTCGCGCTCCACTACTTCGCCCGCACGCGCCAGCTTGTAGAGCGGCTGACCGTCGCGCTTCAGCGCCGAATACATCGGCGGAATCTGCTCTATCTGGCCCCGGAAGGCCGGTAGCGCCGCCTGGATGGCCGCTTCGTCGACCGCGACCGCCCGTCGCTCCAGCACCTCACCCTCGGCATCGCCGGTGGTGGTGGTGACGCCGAGTTGCGCCACGGTGCTGTAGCCCTTGTCGGCATCCAGCAGGTACTGGGAAAACTTGGTCGCCTCGCCAAAGCACAGCGGCAGTACGCCGGTGGCCAGGGGATCCAGGCTACCGGTGTGCCCGGCCTTCTCGGCGTTGAGCAGCCAGCGGACCTTTTGCAGGGCGGCATTGGAGGAAAAGCCGCGCGGCTTGTCCAGCACCAGCACGCCATGCACCTGCCGGCGAATACGCTTGACCTGGGCCACCCTACTCCTCCCCGTCCTGCCGACGGTCTTCGGCGACCGCCCGCTCGATCAGCGCCGACAGCTGGGCGCCGCGACGGATGCTCTCGTCATACTGGAAACCCAGCTGCGGAACGGTCCGCAGCTTCATCGCCCGACCCAACTGCTGCCGCAGGAAGCCGGAGGCATCCTTGAGGATGGCGATATTCTGCTTGATCGCCTCGGGGTCATCGTCCTTGCCCAGCACGGTGATGTGCACCTTGGCATGGGACAGATCCCGGGCCACGTCCACGCCGGTGATGGTCACCATACCCAGCCGTGGATCTTTGATTTCGCGATGGATCAACAGCGCCAGTTCGCGCTGTATCTGATCACCGATACGCTGGGTACGGCTGAATTCTTTGGCCATGTCGAAACTCTCGTACAAAAGGCCGCAGACGTCAGGCCTGCCAGCCATGAACCTTGGAAACGCGAACGGCAAGTCCGGACCTGGCAGGGTTCTGCCAGGTCCGCGACCTGCCGTCCTGGTGCAGAGTCGTCGTTACAGCGAACGGGCGACCTGAACCTTCTCGAACACTTCGATCTTGTCGCCGACGCGGACGTCGTTGTAGCTCTTCACGCCGATACCGCATTCCATGCCGGCACGCACTTCGGCCACGTCATCCTTGAAGCGACGCAGGGATTCCAGCTCGCCTTCGAAGATGACCACGTCTTCGCGCAGGACGCGGATCGGACGGTTGCGGTGCACCATGCCCTCGGTGACCATGCAGCCGGCGACGGCGCCGAACTTGGGCGAACGGAAGACGTCACGTACTTCGGCGATACCCAGGATGTTCTCCCGGACGTCACTGCCCAGCATGCCGGTCAGCGCCTTCTTCACATCTTCGATGATGTCGTAGATGACGTTGTAGTAGCGCATGTCGAGGCCTTCCTGCTCGACGATCTTCCGCGCCCCGGCATCGGCCCGGACGTTGAAGCCGAACAGCACGGCATTGGACGCCAGCGCCAGGTTGGCATCGCTCTCGGTGATACCACCGACGCCACCGCCGACCACACGTACCTGGACTTCGTCGTTGCCCAGACCGGACAGCGAACCCTGCAGCGCCTCGAGGGAGCCGCGCACATCGGACTTGAGCACGATGTTGAGGGTCTTCTTCTCGTCCTGGCCCATGTTCTCGAAGATGTTCTCGAGCTTGCCGGCGTGAGCGCGGGCCAGCTTGATCTCGCGGAACTTGCCCTGGCGGAACAGCGCCACTTCGCGCGCCTTCTTCTCGTCGGTCAGCACGGTGAGTTCGTCACCGGCATCCGGGGTGCCGTCCAGGCCGAGAATCTCGACCGGGATGGACGGGCCGGCTTCCTTGATCGGCTTGCCGTTCTCGTCGAGCATGGCACGGATGCGGCCGAAGTTGACGCCGACCAGTGCCATGTCGCCCTGCCGCAGGGTACCGTTCTGGACCAGCACGGTAGCGACCGGACCACGACCCTTGTCCAGGCGCGATTCGATGACCACACCGCGACCGGGTGCTTCCGGCGTAGCGGTCAGCTCCAGGACTTCGGCCTGCAGCAGGATGGCTTCGAGCAGCTCGTCCACGCCGGTACCGGCCTTGGCCGAGACGTGCACGAACTGGGTATCGCCGCCCCACTCTTCCGGGATGACCTGACGACCGGCCAGATCGTGCTTGACACGATCCGGATCGGCATCGGGCTTGTCGATCTTGTTGACCGCCACGACGATGGGGACACCCGCCGCCTTGGCGTGCTGGATGGCTTCCTCGGTCTGCGGCATGACCCCATCATCGGCCGCGACGACCAGGATGACGATATCGGTGGCCTTGGCACCCCGGGCACGCATCGCGGTGAACGCGGCGTGGCCAGGGGTATCCAGGAAGGTCACCATGCCACGCTCGGTTTCCACGTGGTAGGCACCGATGTGCTGGGTGATGCCACCGGCTTCGCCCGACGCGACCTTGGCGCGGCGGATGTAGTCCAGCAGCGAGGTCTTGCCGTGGTCGACGTGACCCATGACGGTCACTACCGGCGCGCGGTGCAGGGCCTTGCCACCCTCGAACTTGAGGGATTCGGCCAGCTGGTCTTCCAGGGCGTTCTCGTTGACCAGCTTGACCTTGTGGCCCAGCTCTTCGGCCACCAGCTGCGCCGTCTCACGGTCGAGCACCTGGTTGATGGTAGCGGGAGACCCCATCTTGAACATGAATTTGATGACTTCGGCGGCCTTCACCGACATCTGCTGAGCAAGCTCAGAGACGGTGATGGTCTCACCTAGATTGACTTCGCGCACTACAGGTCCTGTCGGGCTCTGGAACCCGTGTTGGTTTCGCTTCTTGAGTCGCGATTTACCACCGCGACCGCCACGCCGGCCAAAGCCCTCTTCCTCGTCGTCGCCACTGCGGACGGTACGGGGAGCTGCGACCTTGTCCTTGATCGACGGGCGATGCTGGGCATTCTTGCGCTCACGACGCTCGTCTTCTTCGCGCTTGCTGCTCGGGGCAGGATGCACGGGACGACGCGGTTCTTCGCGCTTGCGCTCACCAGCCGGGTCGGCTTTCTTGACCTCGGCGGCAGGCGCGGCAGCGGGTTGCTGCTCGGCCACCACGGCCGGGGCTTCCGGCGCGGCAGGGGCTGCAGCCTCGGCGGGGACCGCCTGCTGCGCAACCTGAGTCGTGGCTTCGGCCTGCTGCTGGGCAGCAGCCTCGGCAGCGCGCTGGGCCTCTTCCTCGGCACGTGCCTGGACCGCAGCTTCTTCGGCGGCACGCTGGGCTTCCTGCTCGCGGCGCTGTTCAGCCTCGAGTTCAGCGGTGCTGCGCTTGACGAAGGTCTTCTTCTTGCGCACTTCGACGCTGACTGTCTTGCTGCCGGCCACCTTCAGCGTGGTCTGGGTCTTGCGCTGCAGGGTGATCTTGCTTGGCTCGTCGAGCTGCGCGGTCCCCTTCAGGTGCGTCAGCAGGGCCTGCTTTTCCGCATCGCTCACCAACTGCTCGGCAGTGCTGTGCGTCAGACCTGCCTCGCGCATCTGCTGTAGCAGACGTTCCACCGGCGTATTGACCGTTTGGGCCAGTTCTTTCACCGTGACTTGCGTCATGCACTTCTCTCCTCAGGCTGCGCCGCTTACTCGAACCAATGGGCACGGGCAGCCATGATCAGCTTGCCGGCACGCTCTTCGGTCATGCCGTTGATGTCGAGCAGGTCGTCGATCGACTGCTCGGCGAGCTCTTCGCGATTGACCACGCCACGCTGGGCCAGCGCGCTGGCGAGCTGGGGATCCATGCCGTCGAGGGTCAGCAGATCTTCGCTGGGGCTCTTCTGTTCTTCAGTCGCGATGGCCCGGGTAAGCAGGCGATCCTTGGCCCGGGTACGCAGCTCGTTGACGATGTCTTCGTCGAAGCCATCGATGTTGAGCATCTCTTCCATGGGTACGTAGGCCACTTCCTCGAGGGAGGTGAAACCTTCTTCCACCAGCACCTGCGCCAGTTCCTCGTCGACATCCAGCTCGTCGATGAAGCGCTGGATGATGTCGCCGGTCTCCGCCTGCTGCTTGGCGTTGATGTCCGCCTCGGTCATCACGTTGAGCGTCCAGCCGGTCAGCTGACTGGCCAGGCGCACGTTCTGACCGCCACGACCGATGGCCTGGGCCAGGTTGTCCTCGGCGACGGCGATATCCATGGTACGGCTGTCTTCGTCGACGATGATCGAAGCGACTTCGGCCGGGGCCATGGCGTTGATGACGAACTGCGCAGGGTTGTCGTCCCAGAGGACGATGTCGACCCGCTCGCCACCCAGTTCACCGGATACCGCCTGGACACGCGAACCGCGCATGCCGATGCAGGCACCCTGGGGATCGATGCGCTTGTCCTTGGACCGGACGGCGATCTTGGCCCGCGAACCCGGATCCCGGGCAGCCGCCATGACATCGATCAGCTGCTCGGAAATTTCCGGTACTTCGATGCGGAACAGCTCGATCAGCATCTGCGGATCGGTACGCGACAGCATCAGCTGCGGACCGCGGTTTTCCGTGCGGATTTCCTTGAGCAGGGCACGCAGACGCACGCCCATGCGGAAAGTCTCGCGGGGAATGATGTGCTCGCGCGGCAGCAGCGCCTCGGCATTGTTGCCCAGGTCGACGATGACGCTGTCACGGGTAACCTTCTTGACGGTACCCGAGATGATCTCGCCGACCTTCTCGCGATAGGCGTCTACCACCTGAGCCCGCTCGGCCTCGCGCACCTTCTGCACGATCACCTGCTTGGCGGTCTGGGCGGCAATCCGACCGAACTCGATGGACTCGATCTTCTCTTCGATCACTTCACCGGCCTTGACGCCGGGATGCTCTTCCTGGGCGTCTTCCACCGTCAGATGCGAATCGGGCAACTGATAGTCTTGGTCTTCCACCACGGTCCAGCGGCGGAAGGTTTCGTAGCTGCCGCTGTGTCTGTTGATCGACACCCGCAGATCCACATCTTCTTCGTAGCGTTTCTTGGTAGCCGTGGCGAGAGCCAACTCCAGTGCCTCGAAGATGACGCCGGGTGGAACACCCTTCTCGTTCGAAACAGATTCCACTACCAGCAGAACTTCTTTGCTCATCTTACGCCTCGTATTCGCAATCCTTGGGATCCGCGGTCTCGCGCTCAAATCACTCGAAACGGGGAACGACGTTGGCCTTGTCGATCATCTCGATGGGCAGCAGATATTCATGCTCGTCCACCTGCACCACGACGTCCTGGTCTTCCACACCGCGCAGCAAACCCTGGAAATTACGCCGCCCCTCGAAGGGCGACCGAAGTTTGACCTTGACCTGTTCACCGACGTGGGCAGCGAATTGCTCCAGGGTGAACAGCGGTCTATCCATACCGGGGGAAGACACCTCAAGGGTGTATTCATTGGTGATCGGATCTTCCACATCGAGTACGCCACTTACCTGGCGACTGACAGCCTCGCAATCTTCGACGAGAATGCCGTTGGGATGATCGATGTAGACACGCAGTAGCGAATGCCGCCCTTGGGAGATGTACTCGACACCCCAGCAGACATAGCCAAGCGCCTCGACGACGGGGGCCAGCAAGGCCTGCAACTGTTCTAGCTTGCTCGACACCTGGTTGCCTCGCGTTTTTTGAGAATAAAAAATGGGCATTACGCCCATCCCTAAGAGGTCTGCGCAAGAAAGCGCGACCCGAACTGTCCAGCCAACAAAAAGCCCCTAAAAAGGGGCTTTAAATAACTGGTTGCGGGGGCTGGATTTGAACCAACGACCTTCGGGTTATGAGCCCGACGAGCTACCAGACTGCTCCACCCCGCGTCAAAGCTGGAGCGAGATTATATTCAACTGAACTCTAGGAGTCAACCTACTCTATTCTCGCCGCGTCCTGCAGGACGTCTTTGCTATTTGGTGCCGAAGATGGGACTCGAACCCATACAGCCTATGGCCACTACCCCCTCAAGATAGCGTGTCTACCAATTCCACCACTTCGGCATGAAACCTTTTAAACCTACTTGGAATCCTGGGGTACGCCCCCGGAAGTACCACCCTGGGCAGCGCGTGGCTGGCTCAGAGGAACATCGTTACCATCCTGCTTCGGCTGAGGAGCCTGCTGGACTGGCTGAGTGGGCAAACCCACCTCACGCAGACCCAGCGCACGGTCTTTGGCGTAATACCCCAGACCCAGACTAGTCGCGAAAAAAACCGCGGCTAGTATAGCAGTAAAACGACTCAGAAAGGTAGCAGAACCTTGACTACCAAACACGGTACCCGAGGCGCCCGCACCAAAGGATGCACCGGCTTCGGCACCCTTGCCCTGCTGCATCAATACCAGCACGATCAGGCCAAGCGCCATCAGCAAGTGGATCACAACTACTGCAGTTTCCAACATTATCCACGTCCTGCAGCGCGGCAAATCGCACTGAACTCTTCAGCATTCAGGGAGGCTCCACCCACCAGCCCCCCATCAATATCCGGCATGCCGAACAACTCGGCAGCACTGGCAGCCTTGACACTGCCGCCATACAACAGCTGAAGGCCTTCAGCGACCTCAGCATCGGCGTCGCGCACCAGGGCACGAATCGCCGCATGAACCTCTTGCGCCTGCTCCGGCGTTGCCGTGAGCCCCGTACCTATCGCCCAGACCGGCTCGTAGGCCACCACGGCATTGGCAAAAGCTGCCACTCCAACCGCCTCGATGACCGCTTTCAGCTGGCCACCTACCACGTCCAAAGTGCGCTCAGCCTCCCGCTCTTCACGGGTTTCGCCGACGCAGAGCACGGGAATCATCCCACCCTCCTGAATGGCCGCGAATTTCTTCGCCACCACCGCATCATCCTCGCCCAGCAGCGCACGCCGCTCGGAGTGCCCCACCAGTACGTAACGGCAACCGAATTCTGCCAACTGGGTCGAGGACACCTCGCCAGTCAGAGCCTTCTCGCCCGCGACGGAGGCACAAGTCTGAGCCCCCACCATCAGCGACGTTGCCGCCAGCGCTTCAGCCACCCCCGGCAAATGCACAAATGTCGGAATCACCACGACATCGACATCCGCTGCGCCATCCAACCCTTTCAAGCCTGCGACCAGCGCCGACACGCCTTGCAGCGAGCCATGCATTTTCCAGTTACCGGCAACCAGGGAACGACGCATGCGTTTTACCTCAGGGAGCGAAGTGGGCGCAGATGTTACTCAATCGAAAACCGGCATGCAAGCAAATCAAGCACATACCTCGCTTATCAGCTCGGCGAGGGTCTCGGCATGGGCGCGCACCTCGCGCTCGTTCTCGCCCTCGACCATGACGCGCAGCAGCGGCTCGGTACCGGATTTGCGCAGCAGTACCCGTCCCTTGCCGGCCATCTTCTCGGTCACCTCGGCGCTGGCCTGCTTGACCCGCGGATTCTCCAGCGGATCCTGGCCACCGCCGAAGCGCACATTGATCAGCACCTGAGGGCATTTGCGCAGCGCCATGCGCGCCTGGGCCAGGGTCTGGCCGGCATTGCGCAGGGCGATGAGCACCTGCAGCGCGGCGATGGTCGCATCGCCGGTGGTGGTGTACTGGCAGCAGACCACGTGCCCGGAATTCTCGCCGCCCAGCACCCAGTTGCGCTCCAGCAGTTCGGCCATCACATAGCGATCGCCTACCTTGGCGCGCACGAAGGGAATATCCAGTTCGGCCAGCCCCAGCTCGAGACCGAGGTTGCTCATCAGGGTACCGACCACCCCACCCTCGAGGCGGCCACGGCGCTTGAGATCGCGGGCGATCAGATAGAGCAGCTCATCGCCATCCACTGCCGCCCCGGTGTGATCCACCATCAGCACCCGATCACCGTCGCCATCGAAGGCGATGCCGATGTCGGCGTGCTGGTCGAGCACCGCCTGCTGCAGCCCCTCCAGATGGGTGGAACCGCAATCCTTGTTGATATTGAGACCGTCCGGCTGCACCCCGAGCACACTGACGTCCGCCCCGAGCTCACGGAAAACGCTGGGTGCGATCTTGTAGGTGGCGCCATTGGCGCAGTCCAGCACGATCTTCATGCCGGCGAAACTGGTCCCGGTCGGCACGCTGCTCTTGCAGAATTCGATGTAACGACCCGCGGCATCGTTGATGCGCGAGACCTTGCCGATACGCGCCGAATCGACCACGGTCATGGGCGTGTCGAGCAGCTCCTCGATCATGGTTTCCAGTTCATCGGGCAGCTTGGTGCCGGCGCCGGAAAAGAACTTGATGCCATTGTCGTAGTAGGGATTGTGCGAAGCACTGATGACGATGCCGGCACTGGCCTGGAAGGTCCGCGTCAGATAGGCGATACCGGGCGTCGGCATGGGACCCAGCAGCATGACGTCGGCACCCGCGGCGGAAAGACCCGCTTCCAGTGCCGATTCGAACATGTAGCCGGAGTTGCGGGTGTCCTTGCCCACCAGCACTCGACAACCGCCGCGACTGCGAAAGGCGATACCCGCCGCCCAGCCCAGCTTGAGCATGAACTCGGGGGTGATGGGATACGTCCCGACCTTGCCGCGAATACCATCGGTTCCAAAATACTTTCTTGCCATCAGTTCTGTTCCTGCCTGAAGCCTTCGACCGCGGTGATCATCTTCACCACGTCCACCGTTTCCGCCACATCATGGACCCTGAGGATCTGCGCACCCTTGGCCAGCGCCAGCGCCGCCAGGGCCAGACCGCCCGCGAGGCGCCCCTCTACAGGTCGCCCGGTAACCGCGCCGATCATGCTCTTGCGGGAAACGCCCACCAGCAAGGGTAGCCCAAAGGCGAGCAACTCGGTTTGTCGCCTGAACAGCTCGAGGTTGTGCTCCAGGGTCTTGGCAAAGCCATAGCCCGGATCCAGCACCAACCGCCCACGGGAGATCCCGGCCGCTTCACAACGGGCAATTTGCTCGGCGAGAAAGGCACCCACCTCGTCTGCGACGTCGGCATAGACCGGCGCCTGCTGCATGGTGCCGGGCTCGCCCCGCATGTGCATCAGGCAGACCGCCAGATCGGTTGCGGCGGCAGCTTCGAGGGCGCCAGGCCGACGCAGCGAGCGGACGTCATTGATCAGACCGGCTCCCGCCCTGGCACCCTCACGCATGACGGCCGGGGTGGAGGTATCCAGGGAAAGGACGACATCCAGCTCGCGGGCGAGCACCTCGATCACCGGCACGACGCGATCGAGTTCTTCCGCCTCGGACACCGCTGGCGCCCCCGGCCGCGTTGACTCTCCGCCCACATCGATGATGGTCGCACCGGCCGCTACCATTCCCGCGGCATGGCGCAGCGCGCTATCGACCGCCGTGTAGCGACCGCCGTCGGAGAAGGAATCGGGCGTGACGTTGAGGATGCCCATGACTTTGGGCGTGTCAAAAACAAGAACCCGATTGCCGCAAGGCAATCGGGTCAAAGGAAACGGATTGAACATGGGTGTTTCAGTGTTCTCCGGCCGGACCACCGATGGGTGTTTCAGGGCGATCGCTGCCGCTTTGCGGTGCCGGTGAATCACCGGTGGGACCGCCCCGGTCATGCCAGTCGCGCGGCTCACGCGGAACCTTGCCCGCCATGATGTCGTCGATCTGGTCCGAATCGATGGTCTCGTACTTCATCAGGGCATCGGACATGAGTTCGAGCTTGTCGCGATTCTCGTCCAGCAGCCGCTTGGCGGTGTTATAGCAGTCGTCGATGATCCGGCGAATCTCCAGATCGATCAGCTTGGCGGTCTCGCCCGACATGTTGCCGGCGCCACCACCACCGGAACGACCGAGGTAGCCTTCGTTCTCTTCCTCGCCATACAGCAGCGGACCAAGCTTCTCGGACAGGCCCCACTTGGTCACCATGTTTCGCGCCAGAGAGGTCGCACGCATGATGTCGTTGGAGGCGCCCGTGGTCACGCCTTCGAAGCCCAGAGTCATCTCTTCGGCGATACGGCCGCCGAACAGCGAACAGATCTGGCTTTCCAGCGCCCGCTTGGACAGGCTGTAGCGATCTTCCTCGGGCAGGAACATGGTCACGCCCAGGGCCCGCCCACGGGGAATGATGGAGACCTTGTAGACCGGATCGTGCTCGGGCACCAGGCGGCCGACGATGGCATGGCCCGCTTCGTGATAGGCAGTGTTGCGCTTCTCCTTCTCGGACATGACCATGGTTTTGCGCTCGGCGCCCATCATGATCTTGTCCTTGGCCAGCTCGAACTCGCGCATGTCAACGGTGCGCTTGTTGGAACGAGCGGCGAACAGGGAAGCTTCATTGACCAGGTTGGCGAGGTCGGCACCGGAGAAACCCGGGGTACCCCGCGCGATGACGCCAGCGTCGACGCGCTCGCCAATCGGCACCTTGCGCATGTGCACCTTGAGGATCTGCTCACGACCCCGGATGTCCGGCAGACCGACCACAACCTGACGATCGAAACGACCGGGACGCAGCAGTGCCGGGTCCAGTACGTCAGGACGGTTGGTAGCGGCGATGACGATGATGCCATCATTCATTTCGAAGCCGTCCATCTCGACCAGCAGCTGGTTCAGGGTCTGCTCGCGCTCGTCATGACCACCGCCCATGCCATTGCCACGATGGCGACCGACCGCATCGATCTCGTCGATGAAGATGATGCAGGGGGCATGCTTCTTGGCCTGGTCGAACATGTCGCGGACACGGCTGGCGCCGACACCGACGAACATCTCGACGAAGTCCGAGCCGGAAATGGTGAAGAACGGCACCTTGGCCTCGCCCGCCACGGCCTTGGCCAGCAGCGTCTTGCCGGTACCCGGCGAACCGACCATCAGCACACCGCGGGGAATACGCCCGCCGAGGCGCTGAAACTTGCCCGGATCACGCAGGAATTCGACCAGCTCGGTGACTTCTTCCTTGGCTTCGTCGCACCCGGCGACGTCGGCAAAGGTGGTCTTGACCTGGTCTTCCGACAATAGCCGCGCCTTGCTCTTGCCAAAGCTCATGGGGCCGCCGCGACCACCAGCGCCTCCCTGCATCTGGCGCATGAAGAACATGAAGACCGCGATGATCACCAGGATCGGGAAGCTGGCCACCAGCAGCTGAGTCCAGATGCTCTGCTGCTCGGGCTGCTTGCCGGTGACGGTGACGCTGTTGTTGACCAGATCGCCGATCAGGCCATTGTCCTGGATCGCCGGACGGATGGTCTTGAAGGGGTCGCCGTCACGATGCTTGCCGGTGATGACATAGCCATCCACGGTCACGCTCTCGATCTGCCCGTCCTTCACCTGCTGGATGAAGTCGGAGTAGTTGAGCGTCTGGGGTTCGTTGGGGCTGGAGAAGTTGTTCATCACGGTGACGAGCACCGCGGCGATGATCAGCCACAGGATCAGATTCTTTGCCATGTCGTTCAATTGACTACCCTCTGCGCCGGTTTCGTGGGTAAACCGTTCGAAGCGAAACCGGCAGTGACCGGTAAGTTACTACACAAAGCCTGGCCCACGGCAGACATCGTCTGTAACGCTATATGAGTCTTCTGCCTTTGACTCTAGGGCAAGGCAGACGTTGCGGCCATCAATTCTCTCAATTGCCCCTAAAACCGCGACCCAATAGCTATTGCTGGCGCGATCTGGTCCCGCGACACGGAGAGCCGGGATCGGCTCGCCGTACTCCGCTCGCTCATATGGGGGCCGAGACGGAAATAACAAGGCCTCCCAGCGGGGGCCTGGCATCCGGTCCAGCGAACTGCCAAGGCAGATCACCCTACTGGCTCGCTCCCGCCGCCAGCCCTCCACTACAACCCTCCTTTCCAGTGCCTTGACGCTGCGCTCGGCGCAGTGTTCCTTGAACCGGTGAGGCTGGTTCCGTCGGAGCTACCGTCAAGTTGTCGCGTGTCGCTGGGCGGCACCGGGCAGCTGGGATAAACTGTTCGGCTTTTATCCGGGGTGAATTATGGCGCTCAACAACGAGCTTAAAAAGCGGTTCAAGGCGATCGGTCATCAACTCAAGCCGGTGGTCACCATCAGCGAGAACGGCCTGAGCGAAGGCGTGCTGGGTGAACTCGACCGTGCGCTGAACGATCACGAACTGATCAAGATCAAGCTGGCCGTCACCGAGCGTGATGACCGCCGGGCTCTGATCGACGAGCTGTGCGCGTCGAGCAAGGCGGAGCTGGTGCAGGTGATCGGCAAGATGGCGCTTATCTATCGCAAGGCCCGCGAGCAGAATCGCAATCTGTCCAACGTGGTGCGCTATACCGCCTGATTGCCCGGCGCGCGCCCGGGAACGGGCTGCAGCACCAGGATCAATCCGCAGAGCAGTAGGACCAGGTAGCCGGCCAGGGCGGTCGGCCCGGTCCAGAAGCGCGCCAGTTCGTTCTGCAGCAGCACCGCCACCGCACTGGCCAGCAGCAACTGACCGCGCAGGTCACGCCACAAGGCCCCCACACCTGCCCACCACACCAGCACCACGATCTGGGTAAAGACCCCACCGCCTGCGGCGCTGAGCATCATGCGCAGCAATTCCTCGCGCCCGGACTGGATCAGCAGCGGCGCCCAGCCCGCCTGGGCCAGCGCCACGGGTATGCACAGGTGCAGCGCGACCAGCGGACCGACCCAGAACACCTGGGCCAGCTGCCAGGCGGCGGCGAGCAGCCTGGCGAGCCAGCCGCCGGTGCGGTGGTCAGACGTGACGGACGGCGACAATTTCGTATTCGACATTGCCACCCGGGGTCTTCACCACCACCACGTCCCCTTCTTCCTTGCCGATCAGCGCGCGCGCGATGGGCGAACCCACCGACAGCTTGCTCTGCTTGATATCCGCCTCGTCGTCACCAACGATCTGGTAGGTCACCGTCTCGTCGGTCTCGGTGTTGGCGATCTCCACGGTGGTGCCGAAGATCACCTTGCCAGTGTGCGGCAAGGCGGCCACGTCGATCACCTGAGCGTTCTGCAGGCGACCTTCGATATCGCGGATACGCGCCTCGACCATACCCTGCTGCTCGCGGGCGGCATGGTATTCGGCGTTTTCCTTGAGGTCACCCAGCTCGCGCGCCTCGGCGATGGCCTGGGTGATCTGCGGGCGCAGCTCGGTCTTGAGATGCTTGAGTTCGTCTTCCAGGGCGCGAGCGCCCTGGACGGTCATCGGGTACTTGGTCATGCCTTCACTCCTGCATGCAGATCTTGCAGACGGCGCACGGTCTTCTCGGCGCCGAATTTCAAAGCTTCGCAAATGGCCTGGCCGCCGGCAATGGTGGTGGTGCAGCAGAGCTTGTGCTGCAGCGCGTTGCGGCGGATCGAATAGGAATCGGCGATGGACTGCCGGCCTTCGGTGGTGTTGATGATCAGAGTGACCTCGTCGTTCTTGATCATGTCGACCACATGGGGACGGCCTTCGGTCACCTTGTTCACGCGACGCACCGGCAGACCGGCGGCCTCGATCACCCGCGCGGTACCGGCGGTGGCCACGACCTCGAAGCCGAGGCCGACCAGATCGCGGGCGACCTGCACGGCTTCGGGCTTGTCGTCGTCACGCACGCTGATGAAGGCGCAACCGGAGTTCGGCAGGATCTCGTTGGCGCCCAGCTGGGCCTTAGCGAAGGCTTCGCCGAAGCTGTCGCCGACCCCCATCACCTCGCCGGTGGACTTCATCTCCGGGCCGAGGATGGGATCGACGCCGGGGAACTTGTTGAAGGGGAACACCGCTTCCTTGACGCTGAAGAACGGCGGGATGATTTCCTGGGTGAAGCCCACCTCGGCCAGGGTCTTGCCAGCCATGACGCGGGCAGCCACCTTGGCCAGGGACTCGCCGATGCACTTGGAAACGAAGGGCACGGTACGGGAGGCGCGCGGGTTGACCTCGATGACGTAGATGTCCTCGCCCTGCACAGCCATCTGCACGTTCATCAGACCGATCACGCCGAGTTCCAGGGCCATCTTCTTGACCTGCTCGCGGATCTCGTCCTGGATGTGCTTGGGCAGCGAATAGGGCGGCAGCGAGCAGGCGGAGTCGCCGGAGTGCACGCCGGCCTGTTCGATGTGCTGCATGATGGCACCGATCACCACGGTCTTGCCGTCGCACACCGCATCCACGTCCACCTCGATGGCGCAGTTGAGGAAGTGGTCGAGCAGCACGGGGCTGTCGTTGGACACCTTCACAGCTTCGCGCATGTAGCGCTTGAGCTCTTCTTCCTGGTAGACGATTTCCATCGCCCGGCCGCCCAGCACATAGGAGGGGCGGACCACCATCGGATAACCGATGTTCTTGGACAGGGCCAGGGCCTCGTCTTCGCTGCGCGCGGTGGCGTTGGCCGGCTGACGCAGATTCAGACGCTGCACCATCTGCTGGAAGCGCTCGCGGTCTTCGGCGCGGTCGATGGCGTCGGGGCTGGTGCCGATGATGGGCACACCGGCTTCTTCCAGGGCACGGCAGAGCTTGAGCGGAGTCTGGCCGCCGTACTGGACGATCACGCCCTTGGGCTGCTCGACGCGAACGATCTCCAGCACGTCTTCCAGGGTCACCGGTTCGAAGAACAGGCGATCGGAGGTGTCGTAGTCGGTGGAGACGGTTTCCGGGTTGCAGTTGACCATGATGGTCTCGTAGCCGTCTTCACGCATGGCCAGGGCCGCGTGCACGCAGCAGTAGTCGAACTCGATGCCCTGACCGATGCGGTTGGGACCACCACCGAGGATCATGATCTTGTCGCGACCGCTGGGCTTGGCCTCGCACTCTTCCTCGTAGGTGGAGTAGAGGTAGGCGGTGTCGGTGGCGAATTCGGCGGCGCAGGTGTCCACCCGCTTGTACACCGGCAGCACCTTGAGCTTGTGGCGATGGGCCCGCAGATTCTTCTCGGTGACGCCGAGCAGCTTGGCCAGGCGCGCATCGGAGAAGCCCTTGCGCTTGAGCTTGCGCATCAGGTCGTAGTCGAGGTCGGCCAGGCCCAGGGTCTTGATGCGCTCCTCGTCCTTGATCAGGTCTTCGATCTGCACCAGGAACCAGGGATCGATGCGCGTCAGTTCGAAGACCTTGTCCAGGCTGTAGCCCTGACGGAAGGCATCGCCGATGTACCAGATGCGATCGGCACCGGGCACGGTCAGCTCACGCTTGAGGGTACTGTCGGCCTCGGGATCGGTCGGGTCCAGCTTGGGATCGAAGCCGACCACGCCCACTTCCAGACCGCGCAGGGCTTTCTGCAGGGATTCCTGGAAGGTACGGCCGATGGACATGACCTCGCCCACGGATTTCATCTGGGTGGTCAGACGGGCATCGGCCTTGGGGAATTTCTCGAAGGCGAAGCGCGGGATCTTGGTGACCACGTAGTCGATGGCCGGCTCGAAGGACGCGGGGGTACGACCGCCAGTGATGTCGTTCTGCAGCTCGTCCAGGGTGTAGCCGACCGCCAGCTTGGCGGCGATCTTGGCGATGGGGAAGCCGGTGGCCTTGGAGGCCAGCGCCGAGGAACGCGATACCCGCGGATTCATCTCGATCACCACCATGCGCCCGGTGTCCGGGCAGATGCCGAACTGGACGTTGGAGCCGCCGGTTTCGACGCCGATCTCGCGCAGCACCGCCAGGGAGGCGTTACGGAGGATCTGGTATTCCTTGTCGGTCAGCGTCTGGGCCGGCGCCACGGTGATGGAGTCACCGGTGTGCACGCCCATGGGATCGAAGTTCTCGATGGAGCAGACGATGATGCAGTTGTCCTTCTTGTCACGGACCACCTCCATCTCGTATTCCTTCCAGCCGATCAGGGATTCGTCGATCAGCAGTTCGTTGGTCGGCGACAGGTCCAGACCGCGGTTGCAGATCTCTTCGAATTCTTCCCGGTTGTAGGCGATGCCGCCACCGGTGCCGCCCATGGTAAAGGACGGCCGAATGATGCAGGGGAAGCCGACCTTCTCCAGCACGCCGTAGGCCTCTTCCATGCTGTGGGCGATGCCCGAGACCGGACAGGCCAGACCGATGTCCTTCATGGCCCGGTCGAAGCGCGAGCGATCCTCGGCCTTGTCGATGGTGTCGGCGTTGGCGCCGATCATCTCGACGCCGAACTTCGCCAGCACGCCATGGCGTTCCAGATCGAGAGCGCAGTTCAGCGCGGTCTGGCCACCCATGGTCGGCAGCAGGGCGTCGGGACGCTCCTTCTCGATGATCTTGGCCACGGTGGCCCACTTGATCGGCTCGATGTAGGTGGCGTCGGCCATCGACGGGTCGGTCATGATGGTGGCCGGGTTGGAGTTCACCAGGATGACGCGGAAGCCTTCCTCGCGCAGGGCCTTGCAGGCCTGGGCGCCGGAATAGTCGAATTCGCAGGCCTGGCCGATGACGATGGGGCCGGCCCCGAGGATCAGGATGCTCTTGATGTCTGTACGCTTAGGCATGGGCTTCTCGAATGCAGGTAATCAGGTCAGGGTCGCGGTGGCCAACTTCACACCGAACCCCACGAACAGGGCGCCGACGCCACCGGTGGCGCCCGCGCTGAGGCGACGCCGCTGACGGAACCAGGCCGCCAGGCGAACGCCGCAGAAAATCAGGAATGACAGGTAGCAGAAGCTGATGGCTTCCAGGACCGCGCCCAGTACCAGGAAGGACAGCGCCGGATGGGCATAACCGGGGTCCACGAACTGGATGAAGAAGGAGACGAAGAACAGGATCGCCTTCGGGTTCGACAGACTCAGCAGCAGGGCCTTGCGGAACGGCTGGTGGACGTCTTCACGCAGGGTCGCCTCGGCCTGGCCCTGGGCCGGGCTGCGCCAGGACTTGAGTCCGCCGCGCAACATGCCCCAGCCGAGGTAGAACAGATAGGCCGCGCCCAGATACTTGAGGATCTGGAAGAACAGTGGCTCGGCCTTGAGCAGCGAGGCGACGCCCAGGGCGGAGAGCAGCATCAGCACGGCGTCGCCGAGGAACACCGCGGAAGCCGCCTGGTAACCGCTGCGGATACCACGCTGGGCACTGGTGGCGAGCACGAAGAAGGAGTTGGGGCCGGGCAGCAGGATGACGAACAGGGTCCCGACCACGTAGGTCCAGAAGTCGATGACACCCAGATTCGCCAGCATGAGCCTTACCCTCCTTCCGTCTTAGCGGCGTGCCGCCATGGCCTGGATGAACTTGTCGAACAGCGGTGCCACGTCGTGCGGACCAGGGCTTGCCTCGGGGTGACCCTGGAAGCTGAAGGCGACCTTGTCGGTCCGTTCGATGCCCTGCAGGGTGCCGTCGAACAGCGACTTGTGGGTGGCCCGCACATTGGCCGGCAGACTGGCCTCGTCCACGGCAAAACCGTGGTTCTGGCTGGTGATCATCACCACGCCGCTGTCGAGATCCTGCACCGGATGGTTGGCGCCGTGGTGACCGTTGGGCATCTTCACCGTCTTGGCGCCGGAAGCCAGGGCCAGCAACTGGTGGCCCAGGCAGATGCCGAACACCGGGATCTCGGTCTCCAGGACGTCCTGGATCGCCTTGATGGCGTAGTCGCAGGGCTCGGGATCGCCCGGACCGTTGGCCAGGAAGATACCGTCGGGCTGCAGCGCCAGGGCTTCGCTGGCCGGAGTCTGGGCCGGCAGCACGGTGATGCGGCAGCCGCGGGCCACCAGCATGCGCAGGATGTTCAGCTTGACGCCGTAGTCGAAGGCCACCACGTGATAGGGCAGTTGCTCGGCCGGGATCTCGGCGTGGCTGTCGGTCTCCAGCGACCAGACGCTGGAACGCCACTCGTAGCGCTGCTTGACGCTGACTTCCTTGGCCAGGTCCATGCCCTTGAGGCCGGGGAAGGCGCGGGCCAGTTCCAGGGCGCGCTCTTCGGTGGCGTCTTCGCCGGTGAGGATGCAGCCATCCTGGGCGCCCTTCTCGCGGAGGATGCGGGTCAGTCGACGGGTGTCGATGCCGGCGATGGCGAGGGTGCCGTTTTCCTTGAGATAGTCCGGCAGCGACTGCTTGTTGCGCCAGTTGCTGGCCAGCAGCGGCAGGTCACGGATGATCAGCCCGGCTGCCCAGACCTGGGCGGCCTCGCCATCCTGCGGCGTGGTGCCGGTGTTGCCGATGTGCGGATAGGTCAGGGTGACGATCTGCTTCGCATAGGAAGGATCGGTCAGGATTTCCTGGTAGCCGGTCATGGCGGTGTTGAACACCACTTCGCCGACCGTGTGGCCGTCGGCACCGATGGATTCACCGCGAAAGATGCTGCCATCGGCAAGTGCGAGTATGGCTGGCTTAGTCAAGAAGACCTCCGAAAATCAAGCCTTGGCGGGCAAACGCAGGGTGCAAAAAAACGGGATGACATCTCGAAGAGTCATCCCGTTTTAATGTTGTGATTTCATTCTGCGCTAGCTTTTAGTGGATACACTAAAGCTGCATTGTACAGGAATTGATCACGCCTGGCACCCCCGCAAGCGGGTCAGCGCAACTCCAGTACGTCCTGCATGTCATATAGCGCCGGCTGTTTGTCCTTGAGCCAGAGGGCTGCGCGTACGGCGCCCTTGGCGAAGGTCATGCGACTGGAGGCCTTGTGGGTGATCTCGACCCGCTCGCCCTCACTGGCGAACAGCACCGTATGATCGCCCACCACGTCACCGGCACGGACGGTGGCGAAACCGATGGTCTGCCGATCGCGGGCACCGGTCTGGCCTTCCCGGCCATAGACGGCCACCTCTTCAAGGTCACGCCCCAGCGCCTGGGCAACGACCTCGCCCATGCGCAGGGCGGTACCCGAGGGTGCATCGACCTTGTGTCTGTGGTGCGCCTCGATGATCTCGATATCGACCTCGTCACCCAGCACCCGGGCGGCGGTATCCAGCAGCTTGAGGCAAAGATTGACGCCGACGCTGAAATTAGCGGCGAAGACGATGGGGATTTCCTTGCTCGCCTCCAGCAGGGTCAGCTTCTGCTCGGCGGTGAAGCCGGTGGTGCCGATCACCATGGCCTTCTTCGCCTTGCGGCAGAGCGCCAGATTCTGCAGGGTCACGTTGGGATGGGTGAAGTCGATGACGACATCGAAATCATCCAGCACCCGCGCCAGGTCACCCGACAGCATCACCCCGTTACGGCCGATGCCGGCGAGCTCGCCCGCGTCTGCACCCACCAGGCTGCTCTCGGGACGATCCACCGCGGCGGTCAGGCCGGCAGCGCCCTGGGTCTGCTGGACCGCTTCGATCAGGGTCTTGCCCATGCGCCCCGCGGCGCCCATTACAGCTATACGTCGCATCATCAGCTCCAGGCTGCTGGCCAGGCGCCGCCTCGCGACGACGCCCCTGCCGGTTTAGAGGTCGTCGAAGAAGCGCTTCATGCCGTCGAACCAGCCACTGGCCCGGGGCGAATGGGAGCTGTCGCTCTGCAGGGTGTTGCGGAATTCCTCGAGCAGCTCGCGCTGCCGCCGGCTCAGGTTGACCGGAGTCTCCACCACCACCTTGCACATCAGATCGCCGGCGCCACCGCCACGCACGGGCGTCACGCCCTTGCCACGCAGGCGGAACATCTTGCCGGTCTGGGTGCCCTCGGGGATCTTCAGCTTGACGCGGCCATCCAGGGTCGGCACTTCCAGCTCGCCACCCAGGGCGGCGTCGGTGAAGTTGATCGGCACCTCGCAATAGAGATGCTTGCCGTCGCGCTGGAAGATCGAGTGCTCGCGCACATTGACCACCACGTAGAGATCGCCGCTCGGACCGCCCAGGGTCCCGGCCTCGCCCTCGCCGGTCAGGCGGATGCGGTCACCGGTGTCGACGCCCGCCGGCACCTTGACCGACAGGGTCTTCTGCTCCTCCACGCGCCCCTGGCCATGGCAGGCCGTGCAGGGCTCGGGAATGATCTTGCCGCTGCCGTGGCAGCGCGGGCAGGTCTGCTGCACCGAGAAGAAGCCCTGCTGCATGCGCACCTGACCGATGCCACCGCAGGTGGGGCAGGTGGACGCCGAAGTACCCGGCTTGGCGCCATTGCCGTCGCAGATCTTGCACTCGACCAGAGTGGGCACGCGAATGGTGACCGTGGTCCCGCGCACCGCCTCTTCCAGATCCAGGTCCAGGGTGTAGCGCAGGTCGGCGCCGCGCTGCGGACCGCCACGCCCACCGGCACCGCCGCGTCCGCCGAAGAAGTCGCTGAAGACGTCGCCGAAGATGTCGGAGAAGCTCGCGCCACCCGCTGCACCACCGAAGCCGCCGCCGCCCATGCTCGGATCGACGCCAGCATGGCCGTACTGGTCGTAGGCCGAGCGCTTGCCCGCATCGGACAGCACTTCGTAGGCCTCGGCGGCCTCCTTGAACTGCTCTTCGGCAGCCGCGTCACCCGGATTGCGATCCGGGTGGTATTTCATCGCTAGGCGTCGGTAGGCCTTCTTGAGCTCGGCTTCGCTGGCGCCGCGCTCGACCCCGAGCACCTCATAGTAATCACGTTTGGCCATAGACTTTCTGCACCTTAAATTTTCTCACCCTCCAGACACGCCAACGCGGGAGCAGGCTCCCGCGTGGCGGATCCGACGGGCCGAAGCCCGTCAGGTGCGGTAAGCACGCGGCTTACTTGTTGTCCTTCACTTCCTCGAACTCGGCATCGACCACGTCGTCGCCGGGCTTCTTGGCATCACCGTCCGCCTTGGCCGAGGCGCCTTCGGCACTCGCGGCAGCGCCCTGCTCGGAATAGAGCTTCTGGGCCAGCGGCGCGGAGGCCTGGGACAGGGCATTCATCTTGGCTTCGATGGCATCCTTGTCGTCGCCGCGTACCGCGGTTTCCAGTTCGCCGATGGCCTTCTCGATGGTGCTCTTCTCTTCCGCGGTGGCCTTGTCGCCGGCCTCGGTCAGCATCTTGCGGGTGCCGTGCACCAGGGCATCACCCTGGTTGCGGGCGGCAGCCAGCTCTTCGAACTTGCGATCCTCGTCGGCATTGGCCTCGGCGTCACGCACCATCTGCTGAATCTCGTCCTCGGACAGACCGGAGGACGCCTTGATGACGATGGACTGCTGCTTGCCGGTGGCCTTGTCCTTGGCGGACACGTTGAGGATACCGTTGGCGTCGATGTCGAAGGTCACCTCGATCTGCGGTACGCCACGCGGCGCCGGCGGGATCTCGGCCAGGTCGAACTTGCCCAGCGACTTGTTCTGCACGGCCTGCTTGCGCTCGCCCTGCAGCACGTGGATGGTCACGGCGCCCTGGTTGTCGTCGGCAGTGGAGAACACCTGCGACTTCTTGGTCGGGATGGTGGTGTTCTTCTCGATCAGCGCGGTCATCACGCCACCCATGGTCTCGATGCCCAGGGTCAGCGGGGTGACGTCCAGCAGCAGCACGTCCTTGACGTCACCGGCCAGCACGGCGCCCTGGATGGCGGCACCGATGGCGACGGCCTCATCCGGATTGACGTCCTTGCGCGCTTCCTTGCCGAAGAAGTCGGCCACGCGCTTCTGCACCAGCGGCATGCGGGTCTGACCGCCCACCAGGATGACCTCGTGGATGTCGGAGACGTCCAGGCCGGAGTCCTTCAGCGCAGTGCGGCAGGGCTCGATGGTGCGCTCGACCAGCTCTTCCACCAGGGACTCCAGCTTGGCGCGGGAGACCTTGACGTTCAGGTGCTTGGGACCGCTGGCATCGGCGGTGATGTACGGCAGGTTGACGTCGGTCTGGGTAGCCGAGGACAACTCGATCTTGGCCTTCTCGGCAGCTTCCTTCAGGCGCTGCATGGCCAGCGGGTCACCCTTGAGGTTCATGCCGCTTTCTTTCTTGAACTCTTCGACGAGATAGTCGATCAGGCGGATGTCGAAGTCTTCGCCACCCAGGAAGGTGTCGCCATTGGTGGCCAGCACCTCGAACTGATGCTCACCGTCGACTTCGGCGATCTCGATGACCGAGACGTCGAAGGTGCCACCACCCAGGTCATAGACGATCACGGTGTGGTCGCCCTTGGCCTTGTCCAGGCCATAGGCCAGGGCAGCCGCCGTGGGCTCGTTGATGATGCGCTTGACGTCCAGACCGGCGATGCGACCGGCATCCTTGGTGGCCTGGCGCTGGCTGTCGTTGAAGTAAGCCGGCACGGTGATGACCGCTTCGGTCACGGCTTCGCCCAGGTAGTCCTCGGCGGTCTTCTTCATCTTCTTCAGGACTTCGGCAGACACCTGCGGCGGAGCCATCTTCTGGCCCTTGGCCTCGACCCAGGCGTCACCGTTGTCGGCCTTGACGATCTTGTAGGGGACCATCTCGATGTCTTTCTGCACGACGTTTTCTTCATAACGCCGGCCGATCAGACGCTTGACCGCATACAGGGTGTTCTGCGGATTGGTCACCGCCTGGCGCTTGGCCGGCTGACCGACCAGGGTCTCGCCATCGTTGGTGTAGGCGATGATGGACGGCGTGGTACGGGTGCCTTCGGCGTTTTCCAGTACCTTGACGTTACCGTTTTCGAGGATCGCGACGCAGGAGTTGGTCGTCCCCAGGTCGATACCGATGATCTTGCCCATGTAGTCTTCTCCAGAAATCTCAGATTCCGCGCGGCCCGCTCAGGGGGCCTTTGATGTTCGCTTGCCTACCAGATGGGGCCGAGCGAAAGAATTTCAAGCCTTTTCGTCGATGCTCGGCTGCTGCGCCGCAGGTGCCTTGCTGACTACCACCATCGCCGGCCGCAGCAGGCGACCATTGAGCAGATAGCCCTTTTGAAACACCTTGAGCACGCTGCCCGGCTCGGCGGTAGCGCTCTCCTCCATGGCCATGGCCTGGTGGTGCTCCGGGTTGAAGGGCGCGCCGTGGGGATCGACGGCCTCGACCTGATAGCGCTTGAGGGTGTCCTGCAGCATCTTCAGGGTCAGCTCCACGCCTTCACGCATGGGCTTGAGGGTCTCGTCGGTGGCATTGGACAGTTCCAGGCCACGTTCCAGGCTGTCGAGCACCGGCAGCAGATCGCCGGCGAATTTTTCCAGCGCGAACTTGTGCGCCTTCTCCACATCCTGCTCGGCGCGACGACGGACGTTCTGCAGTTCGGCGACGCTGCGCAGGGACTGGTCCTGGGCGGCGGCAAGCTGCTCTTCGAGCGTGGCGACGCGGGTGGCGAGATCCTCGTGCTGGACGTCGCCCTGGGGGGCTTCGTGCTCGGGGGTCTGGGAGTTCTGTTCGTCGGCCATGGAGTCCTCCTGTGGTAATGCCGGTAAGCGCGCCCGCCAGTGGACGACGCCTTGATCGATGGCGCCTATATGGGGCCGCCGGCCGACGCTTCAAGAGCTGTATGGATTGCCAGTACCCAAGAGGCACTGTATAAACAACCAGAAACCGCTTTCGGAGATCGTCGCATGCTGGTGCATCTGTCCGTCCGCAACTACGCCATCGTCGAACACCTCGACCTCGACCTCGAGCGCGGCATGACCGTGATCACCGGCGAAACCGGCGCCGGCAAGTCCATCATGCTCGACGCTCTCGGCCTCACCCTGGGCGACCGCGCCGACAGCGATGCGGTAAGGCCTGGTGCCGACAAGGCCGATGTCCTGGCCAGCTTCGACACCACCGACATTCCTGAAGCCCGGCAGTGGCTCGCCGAGCGCGACCTGGAGCAGGACGGTCCCTGCCTGCTGCGCCGCGTCATCACCCGCGAAGGACGCTCGCGTGGCTATATCAACGGCTCGCCCTGTCCGCTGGCGGATCTCAAGACCCTCGGCGGGCTGCTGATCGACATTCACAACCAGCACGAGCACCAGTCGCTGCTCGGCCTCGACACTCACCGCCGCCTGCTGGACGAATACGCCGGCGCGGGCGAGCTGGTGCGCCAGGTGCAACTCGCCGCCCAGCGCTGGCGTCAGGTGCGCCAGACCCTGGAGCGCCTGACCCGCAACGGTGACGAGCAACGCGCCCGCCATCAGCTGCTCAGCTATCAGCTCGAAGAACTCGACAACCTCGCCCTGGCCGAGGGCGAGTTGCAGGCCCTGGAGCAGGAGCAGAGCGATCTGGCGAGTGCCGAGCACATCCTGCTGGCCTGCCGCCAGACCATGGATCTCTGTACCGAGAACGAGCAGGGCAATGCACTGTCCGCACTCAACGCCAGCGTGGTACGCCTGACCGCCTTCGACCGCCCCCCGGCGCAGATCCAGGAAGCGAGCAACCTGCTCGCCTCCGCGCAGATCCAGATCGAGGAGGCGATGAATGAACTCAATCGCTTCGTCGATCATTTCGAAGCTGATCCCGAGCGCCAGCAGGTGGTGCAGGAGCGTCTCGACAGCGTCTACAGCCTCGCCCGCAAGCATCGCGTGCAACCCGAAGCCCTGCTGGAGCTGCACGAACAGCTACGAAACGAACTGCAATCGCTGGATGCCGACGATGTCGCCCTGGAACGCCTGCAGGAAGAGCTGGCCGCCTTCGAGCGCCACTACCAGGAGAAGGCCGGTGAATTGAGTCGCCTGCGCGAGCAGCGGGCGCCGGAACTGGCCGCAGCGGTCGAAACCGAGATGCAGCGCCTGGGCATGCCAGGTGGCCGCTTCAGCATCACCCTCTCGCCGGGCAGCACCGGCGAACCCCAGCCGCTGGGCAACGAGGGCGTCGAATTCCGCGTCAGCGCCAACCCGGGCCAGCCCCTGCGCCCGCTGGCCAAGGTCGCCTCCGGTGGCGAGCTGTCACGGATCAGTCTGGCCATCCAGGTCATCACCGCCCAGACCTCGCGTACACCCACGCTGGTATTCGACGAGGTGGACGTCGGTATCGGCGGCCCGACCGCCGAGGTGGTCGGCCAACTGCTGCGGCAGCTGGGCGAGCGGGGCCAGGTACTGACGGTCACCCACCTGCCTCAGGTGGCGGCCCAGGGTCATCAGCACCTGTTCGTACACAAGGAACGCGGCACCGACGAAACCCGCACGGCGGTCGCAAAACTGGACCGGGCGCGCCGTGTGGAGGAAGTGGCGCGCATGCTCGGCGGCGTCGACCTTACCCGCGAATCCCTCGCCCATGCCCGCAAGCTGGTGGTCAGCCGCTAGACGCAGACTGCCAACGGACATGAAAAAGGCGACTCGGAGGTCGCCTTTTTCATGTCTGGATCTTCACTTGCGCTGACGGATGTACAGCACGAGATTGTGATCGACCAGCTCGAAACCATGCTCTTCGACGATCTCACGCTGGCGCTTTTCGATCGAGGCATCGGTGAACTCGATGACTTCGCCGGTATCCACATCCACCATGTGATCGTGGTGTCCGGTGTCGGCCAACTCGAACACGGCGTGACCGCCATCAAAATTGTGGCGCACCACCAGGCCGGCCGCCTCGAACTGGGTAAGGACCCGATAGACCGTCGCCAGCCCCACGTCCTCGCCCGCTTCCATCAGCGCCTTGTAAACGTCTTCAGCGCTCATGTGGCGCTGCTCGGTGGTGTCCAGCATCTGCAATATCTTGACGCGCGGCAGGGTCACTTTCAGACCCGCTTTGCGGAGTTCGTTGTTCTCTACCATGCTCTTTCTCGGTGCCGAGTGCTTTCGCAGCCCTCGGGAATACGGGTATGATCGGGGCTTCGTTGCCCAGCAAGATAGTGGAAGTCTCCCACCGATGCAAAACCTCAAGCAAACGCTGACCGGGCTCTCTCTGATGGGCCTAGCCATGCTCGCCGGCTGCTCTCTGCCGGGGGTTTACAAGATCGACATCCAGCAGGGCAACGTCGTCACCCAGGACATGATAGACCAGTTGCGGCCCGGAATGACCCGACAACAGGTCCGGTTTATCATGGGTTCGCCGCTGATCCAGGACACCTTCCATCCCAATCGCTGGGACTATCTGTACAGCCTGCAGGCCGCTGGCGGTCAGCGGAAACAGGAGCGTGTGAGCCTGGTGTTCAATGGTGACAACCAGTTGAGCAGCCTGGCGGGTGACTTCATGCCCGGCACCAGCCGTGAACAGCAGATCATGGGTACCGACGGTGGCACCAGCGTGGACCCCACCGCGCCGGCGCAACCCGCGGCTGCGCCCGCTGCGACACCGGAAACGCCCGCCGTGCCCGGCTCGACCGAAGACACTATCCAGAAAGAGATCGACAGCGCCCGCCCGGCTGCCGTGCCGACTCCCGAGCGCATCCGTACCGACGGACAGTGACCTCCAGCTAGGGGCCAGTGGTAGTTCTGGCCCTTTCGGCACGCCGCTTGCGACTTTCCTTGGGGTCCGCAAGCAACGGGCGATAGATCTCCACCCGATCGCCCTCCAGTAGCTTTCTTTCATCCGGCTTGGCGACCAGCTTGCCAAAGATGCCGATCCGGTAGCCGTCGCGCTGCTCTGCCGGCAGCTGGTCGAGCAAACCCGACGCCAGCACCGCCTGCTCTGCCGTGGCGCCCTCCTCCAGCTCCAGACTCAACAGCCATTGCCGCTCCGGCAGGGCCAGCGCTATCTCGATGGCGAGACGCTCAGCCATAGAGGGCTCGGGCACGCTGGCAGAAGGCGTCCACCATGGTATTGGCCGCCTGATTGAACAGCGGCCCCAGGGTCGCGCGGACGAGGGCGCTGTCGTATTCGAAGGACAGATCCAGCGAGATCTTGCAGGCCTTGTCACCCAGCGCCTTGAACGTCCAGACGCCATGCAGCTGCTTGAAGGGCCCCTTTTCCAGATCCATGGTGATGGACTCGCCCGGCACCAGGGTATTGCGGGTCGTGAACTGCTGACTGAGGCCACCCTTGGCCACGGTGAGACCGGCGCGCATCAGACCTTCGTTCTGCTCCAGAATCTGGGCGGACGAGCACCACGGCAGGAACTCCGGATAACGGTCCACGTCATTAACCAGCGCATAGAGCGCCGAAGCAGGATAGGGCAGCAACGCCGAACGTTGGATGTGCGAGCTCATCGGAACCTCGTAGAATAGCGATATCGGTGTCGGACCTTGAATTTGAGGGCGGCGCTCGCATTTTACTCCCGCACCAGCCTGCCGCAGTCCAGAACCGCGGTATTGTCCGTGTTTGCTCATACCCGCTCAAGCGCGTGGCGACATTTCCCCCGACTCGCTGTACTCTGGAATCATGGCCAAGCAAAAGAAAGTCTCCCCCGGCAGCATCGCGCAGAACAAGAAAGCGCTACACGAATACTTCGTCGACACCCGCTTCGAGGCAGGTGTTTCCCTGGCAGGTTGGGAGGTCAAGAGCCTGAGAGCCGGCAAGGTGCAGCTGACCGACAGCTATGTGCTGCTCAAGGACGGCGAAGCCTGGCTGCTCGGCAGCCACATCACCCCGCTACAGACTGCCAGCACCCACGTCATCGCCGATCCGACCCGGACCCGCAAGCTGCTGCTGAACAAGCGCGAGCTCGGCAAGCTGTTCGGCGCGGTGCAGCAGAAGGGCTATGCCTGCGTTGCACTGTCGCTCTACTGGAAAAAACACCTGGTCAAGTGCGAGATCGCCCTGGCCAAGGGCAAGAAGGAATTCGACAAGCGTGCCACCGAACGCGAACGCGATTCCGACCGTGAGATCCAGCGCGCCGTCCGCAAGGACGCGAATTAGCCAAGCGGAAAAAAACGTTTCGTCAGCAATGACTTGCACAGGACGACTGGAATTCCTATAGTGAACGACCAGCAAGTTTTGGGGGCGATTAGGATTCGACGCCGGTAACGAAACTTGAGGGGCATGCCGAGCTGGTAGCAGAACTCGTAAATTCGCTGCTGCAAACTTATAGTTGCCAACGACGACAACTACGCTCTAGCTGCTTAACGCGGCTAGCAGTCGCTAGGGGATGCCTGTAAACCCGAAACGACTGTCAGATAGAACAGGATCGCCGCCAAGTTCGCTGTAGACGTAACGGCTAAAACTTATACAGCTCGCCCAAAGCACCCTGCCCGTCGGGCCGCAATGGGTTAACTCAGTAGACCGGGCTAAGCATGTAGAACCGATAGCGGAGAGCTGGCGGACGGGGGTTCAAATCCCCCCGCCTCCACCAAAAAGAAAGGGCAGCCACTGGCTGCCCTTTTTCTTTGCCTGATCAACGAGATCCTAGAAGGGAATGTCGTCGTCGAAGCTGTCGTAGTCCTGCTGCGCCGGCTGCTGCTGGGGCTTGGGCTGCTGCTGAGGACGACCGTTGCCAGTGCCGCCATTGCCGCCGTTATCGTACTGCGGAGCAGACTGCTGGGGACGAGGGGCACGCTGCTGCTGGGGCGCAGGTGCACTCTGGTTGTATTCGTCGTTGCCACCGGCATTGCCACCGCGGCCACCCAGCAACTGCATGTTGCCGTTGATATCGACCACGATTTCAGTGGTGTAGCGATCCTGACCATCCTGCCCTTGCCACTTGCGGGTACGCAGGGAACCTTCGACATAGACCTGGGAGCCCTTGCGGATGTACTCGCCGGCGATCTCGGCCAGACGACCGAAGAACACCACCCGGTGCCACTCGGTACGATCCTGCTGCTGGCCGGTCTGCTTGTCCTTCCAGCTCTCGCTGGTGGCCAGGGTGACATTGGTCACCGCATTGCCATTGGGCATGTAACGGGTTTCGGGATCGGCGCCGGCGTTGCCGACGAGGATGACTTTGTTGACGCCACGGGCCATATGAATCTCCTGATGAGGCTGTCGATCAAGCGGCGACTGGCGTTTGGCTTACCAGCCGCTCCAGTTGCGCCCGATCGACGATTTTAGTATCGATCTTGATGTAGACGGCTTGTTCTTCCGCCACCACTACCGCGTCGGTCACTCCGGCCAGGGCCAACAGGCGTCCGACCAATCCCTGGTCGTTGACTAGCGCGGGCGTAACCGGCAAACGCAGACTGGTGACATAAGGCGGTTCCCGCATCGTACCAGCGACCACCGCCCATCCCAGGCAAAGCGCCGCACAACCCAGGAAGACAGTGGACAGGCCACCATGCTGGAACAGCCAGCCACCGAGGATACCGCCCAACGCGGAACCAAGGAACTGACTGGTGGAATAGATCCCCATGGCCGTGCCCTTGCCGCCGGCGGGCGCCACCTTGCTCACCAGTGACGGCAGCGAGGCCTCCAGCAGATTGAAGGCGGTAAAGAACACCACGATGCCGATGACTAGAGCCACCAGGCTGTTGCTGAAGAAGAAGAAGTACAACTCGCACAGCACCAGCACACTGATGGCGCCCACCAGCACGCGCTTCATCCGCCGCTTCTTTTCACCATAGATGATGAAGGGAACCATGGCGAAGAAGCCGACCACCAGTGCGGTCAGGTAAACCCACCAGTGCTCTTCCTTGGGCAGGCCGGCATGTTCGGCAAGGGCCAGCGGCAGGACGACGAAACTGGCCATCAGCACGGCATGCAGCGCCAGGATACCGAAATCCAGCCGCAGCAGATCGCGATTGCGCAGGGTCGCGCCCAGCGCCTGACGCGCCAGATTCGACTCTCGATGGGTGAAGGGCGAGGCCTGGTGAGGAACCAGGAACAGCACGATCAGCAAGCCGACCAGTGCCAGCCCGCAGGTCGCCCAGAACAGGCCGGCGAGACCGTAGGCACGGGTCAGCAGCGGTCCGGCCACCATCGCCACGGCAAAGGACACGCCGATGCTCATGCCGATGGTAGCCATGGCCTTGGTGCGATGTTGCTCGCGGGTCTGATCCGACAGCAGCGCCATGATGGCGGCCGAAATGGCACCGCCACCCTGCACGATACGACCGGCGATGACGCCCCAGATCGAGTGGGCATTGGCGGCAATGGCGGCACCAAGGGCGAACACCAGCAGTCCACCAATGATGATGGGACGTCGACCGATGCGATCGGACAGCGTCCCCAGGGGAATTTGCAGGACCGCTTGGGTCAAACCATAGGCACCTATGGCCAGGCCAATCAGTGCCGGGGTGGCATCCGCCAACTCCTGACCATAGGTCGCCAGGACCGGGAGCACCATGAACATACCGAGCATACGAAAGGCGAAGACCAGGGCCAGCCCTACGGCGGCACGGCGTTCGACGCCGTTCATGGCTTCACTGCGCTTGTCGAGCATTGATAATCCTCTCGTCGGCGACAGGCTTTTACGTCGCCACACAGCTTTAAAACAGTCGTGACAATGACCATTTAGGGAGGAAGCGGTGAAGATAGCCGAGCGCTCGTCCGAACGTTCCCGACCGCCAGGATCACGAACGCCCGCTCACCACTGTCGGGCCACCAATTTTACCAGCCTTACCCCCTCTCTCACAGGCGCGGCAGATAGCCGCAGCCCGGGACGAGACCTCTTTCCTATTGAAGCGCCGCCAAAACGAGGCAGAAGTCTACGTGGATAAAATCCTCATCCGTGGGGCCCGCACCCATAATCTGAAGAACATCGACCTTACCCTTCCCCGGGACAAGCTCATCGTCATTACCGGACTGTCCGGCTCCGGCAAGTCTTCGCTAGCGTTCGATACCCTCTATGCCGAAGGCCAGCGCCGCTACGTGGAATCCCTGTCGGCCTATGCTCGGCAATTCCTGTCGATGATGGAAAAGCCCGATGTGGACACCATTGAAGGTCTGTCTCCGGCGATTTCCATCGAACAGAAGTCCACCTCGCACAACCCGCGCTCCACCGTGGGCACCATCACCGAGATCTACGACTATCTGCGCCTACTCTATGCACGCGTCGGTACGCCCCGCTGCCCGGAGCACGATGTGCCGCTGGAAGCCCAGACCGTCAGCCAGATGGTCGATCAGGTGCTGGCCATGCCGGAAGGCGAGCGACTGATGCTGCTCGCCCCCATCGTGCGCGAGCGCAAGGGTGAACACCTCTCGGTATTCGAGGAACTGCGCGCCCAGGGCTTCGTCCGTGTTCGCGTCAATGGCCGGTTGCACGAGATGGACGAACTGCCCAAGCTCGACAAGCAGAAGAAGCACACCATCGAGGTGGTGGTGGATCGTTTCAAGGTGCGCGAAGACCTCCAGCAGCGCCTGGCGGAATCCTTCGAGACGGCGCTGAAGCTGGCCGACGACATCGCCATCATCGCGCCCATGGAAGGCGGGAAGGGTGAGGAGATCGTCTTCTCCGCGCGCTTCGCCTGTCCGATCTGCGGCTTCTCCATCGGCGAGCTGGAGCCCAAGCTGTTTTCCTTCAACAATCCCGCTGGCGCCTGCCCGACCTGCGACGGCCTGGGCGTGAAGCAATTCTTCGATGCCCGCCGGGTGGTCAACGAGGAGCTCAGCCTCAGCGAGGGCGCCATCCGTGGCTGGGACAGGCGCAACGTCTATTACTTCCAGATGCTTGGCTCATTGGCGAGTCACTATGGCTTCAGCCTGGACGAACCCTTCAAGGGTCTCGATGACAAGCACCGCAAGGCGGTCCTCAGCGGTTCCGGACGGGAAAGCGTCAACTTTCGCTATCTGAATGACCGGGGCGACATCGTTAAGCGCGCCCACCCCTTCGAAGGCATCCTGCCTAATCTGGAGCGGCGTTATCGCGAGACCGAATCCCAGAGCGTGCGCGAAGAGCTGGCGAAGTATCTGAGCACCCAGCATTGCCCGGACTGCAATGGCACCCGCCTGCGGCGCGAAGCCCGGCATGTCTGGGTCGGTGACAAGACCCTGCCGGCGGTTACCCGTCTCCCAGTGGGCGATGCCACTCAGTACTTCCAGGATCTCACCCTCAAGGGGCAACGGCAGCAGATCGCCGACAAGATCCTCAAGGAGATCCGTGAGCGCCTGCAGTTCCTGGTCAATGTCGGCCTGGACTACCTGACCCTGGATCGCAGCGCCGACACCCTGTCCGGCGGCGAGGCGCAGCGTATCCGCCTGGCCAGCCAGATCGGTGCGGGTCTGGTGGGCGTCATGTACATCCTCGACGAGCCTTCCATCGGCCTCCACCAGCGCGACAACGAGCGCCTGCTGGGTACCCTGACCCACCTGCGCGACCTGGGCAACACGGTCATCGTCGTCGAGCACGACGAGGACGCCATTCGCCTGGCGGACTATGTCATCGACATAGGTCCGGGTGCCGGCGTGCACGGCGGCCAGATCATCGCGGAAGGTACTCCCGACCAGGTCATGCAGCACCCCGACTCGGTGACCGGGCAGTACCTGTCGGGCCGCAAGAAGATCGCAGTCCCCGCCAAGCGCACGCCGCGGGACAAGAAGAAGCTGCTGAAGCTGAAGGGTGCCCGCGGTAACAATCTGCAGAACGTCAATCTGGAGATTCCCGTTGGGCTGCTGACCTGCGTGACCGGGGTATCCGGCTCCGGCAAGTCGACCCTGATCAACAACACCCTTTTCCCGCTCACCGCCACGGCGCTCAATGGCGCGACGACCCTGGAGGTCGCCGCCCATGACAGTTTCGACGGCATGCAGCACCTGGACAAGGTGGTGGACATCGACCAGAGCCCCATCGGCCGGACTCCACGCTCCAACCCGGCGACCTATACCGGTCTTTTCACCCCGATTCGCGAATTGTTCTCCGGCGTCCCGGAGTCCCGCTCCCGCGGGTATACCCCGGGGCGCTTCTCCTTCAACGTCAAGGGCGGTCGCTGCGAGGCCTGCCAGGGCGACGGCGTGATCAAGGTGGAGATGCACTTCCTGCCGGACGTCTACGTCGCCTGTGACGTCTGCAAGGGCAAGAGATACAACCGCGAGACCCTGGAAGTGAAGTACAAGGGCAAGACCATCACCGAGGTCCTGGACATGACCATCGAAGAGGCCCATGCCTTCTTCGAGTCCATCCCGGCCCTGGCGCGCAAGCTGCAGACGCTGATGGATGTCGGCCTGTCCTATATCCGTCTCGGCCAGAGCGCCACCACCCTGTCAGGCGGCGAAGCCCAGCGCGTGAAGCTGGCGCGGGAGCTGTCCAAGCGCGATACCGGCAAGACACTTTATATCCTCGACGAGCCCACCACCGGTCTGCACTTCGCCGATATCCAGCAGCTGCTGGATGTGCTGCATCGCCTGCGGGATCACGGCAACACCGTGGTAGTGATCGAGCACAACCTCGATGTCATCAAGACCGCCGACTGGCTGGTGGACCTGGGCCCGGAAGGCGGCTCGAAGGGTGGTCAGATCATCGCGACAGGTACGCCCGAGGAGGTCGCGGCGAACAAGAAGTCCTATACCGGCCACTTCCTCAAGCCCTTGCTGGAACGCGACCGGGAGTAATCCTCGGCACCCTCCAGAACGCAAAAAGCCCGGCGCATGCCGGGCTTTTTCCTGCTCGCGTAACGCCGCCGTAGGTCCTGCGGTAGGTTGGGCTGAGCCTAGCGAAGTCCAACATCCAGACTCCAACCTGGCCCCCTCACCGCCCCGCCGCCGTTCACTTGATCCCTGCAGCAGAGCTGATTGTTGGGCTTCGCTGCGCTCAGCGCCAACCCACGATGATTCTGTGCCGCGATTCCAACACAACAGCCCGGCGCAGCCGGGCTGTTTGTGCTCTATGCAGACTTAAAGCAGCACCTGCCTAGCAGGCACGGCTCCAACGCCGCCGCCGCGCCCTTTGGTCCCCTCTCCCCCGGGGAGAGGGCTAGGGTGAGGGCACCCTCAGCGACACCGCTTCAGGCTTCCGCTAGCCGATTAGCTGCTTCCAGTGCCCAAGCGCCCTGGCACCCGGCCAAACTTTTCCCGCCGCAAAGACAACACCCCCGCCAGAGTGATCTGAGCGGGGGTGCTGGGTATTAGGCGCTTGACGATGACCTACTCTCACATGGGGAAACCCCACACTACCATCGGCGATGCATCGTTTCACTTCTGAGTTCGGGAAGGGATCAGGTGGTTCCAATGCTCTATATTCGTCAAGCAATTCGGTTGGCTGACCAGGCGATAAGGCTGCCTGGCTGGCCCAATTGGGTCTGTGATCGAAGTAGACAACTCGTCTTGGGTCTTGCGAACCCACGCGCCCGTTTTCGGCGTCGTCTTCCTCACGCTCTGACCGCGGTCAGATTGTTTGGGTGTTATATGGTCAAGCCTCACGGGCAATTAGTATCGGTTAGCTCAACGCCTCACAGCGCTTACACACCCGACCTATC
>NZ_JASCON010000022.1:0-66805 GCF_029959585.1 Pseudomonas sp. PS02302 | reverse complement strand
GCGGCTTATGTCTAACCCGCCCGGGCGCGGGGGGGGGCGGCCCCCCCCGCGCCCCCCCCCCCCCCGCGCCAGCATCCTGGTGGACTACGTCCAGTAGGCGATCAATCAGACTGATCGAGAACTAGGCGCGCTGACCATATCCTTAAAGTATCAAGTACCGACTTTTCATATATTTTTAATCTTTAAGCAAAGTCCTTAAGGTTCCCGTCGTGAGCGGCCACCGCCTCACGACGAAACGCGCCCAATAACAATAACGCGTCAAGGAATCTCACCATGCGCATGCCACCGCTAGCCCTCGGGGTCGGTACCGCCGCCCTCGCCGCCTTTCTACCCTCAGATGCCTCCGCCGAATTCTTAGCCGACAGCAAGGCCGATCTGGAACTGCGCAACTTCTACTTCAATGGCGACTATCGCCAATCGGGCGCCCGGCAATCCAAGCGGGAGGAATGGGCCCAGGGCTTCATTCTCGATTACGAGTCCGGCTTCACCGAAGGGCCGGTGGGCTTCGGCCTCGACGCCCTGGGCATGCTCGGCCTCAAGCTGGATTCGGGGCCGGACCGGCAGAACACCGGTCTGTTGCCGGTGGGCGACCGGCGAGCGCCCGACGACTACAGCAAGCTCGGGCTGACCGGCAAGGTGCGGGTGTCCAGGAGCACCCTGCAGGTCGGCACCCTGATCCCCCGGCTGCAGACCATCCGCAGCAGCAACTCCCGCCTGCTGCCGCAGACCTTCCAGGGCGCCCAGCTGGTGTCGAAGGAACTGGACAACCTGACCTTCAACGCCGGGCGGCTGACCCAGAACCGGGTTCGCAACGACAGCGCCAACGAGGACATGACCGTAGCGGGCAGCGGTATCAGGGGCGGCCGCGCGTCCGACCAGTTCGATTTCGCCGGCCTGAGCTACAAATGGAGCCAGCACCTCACCACGGTCTACGACTACGGTCACCTCGACCAGAACTACGAACAGCATATGTTCAACGTGCTGCACGTCCTGCCGCTCGGCAAGGGCCAGTCGCTGGAGACGGATCTGCGCTATGCCCGCTCGCGCAAGGACGGTGGCAGCAACGTCGACAACGATGCCTATGGCGCCAAGTTCACCTACAACCTGGGTCACCATGCCTTCGGCGCCGCCTACCAGCAGATGCACGGCGAAACCGGCTTCCCTCATCTCAACGGCACCGATTCGTACCTGGTCAACTACGTGATGCTGTCGCCGGATTTCGCCAATCCGGGTGAGCGCTCCTGGCAGGTGCGCTACGACTACGACTTCGCCGCCTGGGGCCTCCCCGGCCTCGCCTTCATGACGCGCTATCTCAGGGGCGACCATTTCGACGGGCCTGGCGGTGTCGCCGGTCAGGAGTGGGAACGCGATACCGAGCTGGAATACACCTTCCAGACCGGCGCGCTGAAGAACTTCAAGGTGCGTTGGCGCAATGGCAGCTACCGCAGCCATAACGACACCGAGCTCGACCAGAACCGCCTGATCCTCAGCTACACCCTGCCCCTGCTCTGACCGCACCGCCGGCTGCGGACCGCGCCGGCCTCGATCCCATCCCGACAGGACTTTCCTCCATGCCCGCTACCCCGCGTTTGCTGCCGCTCGCCCTGCTCGTCGCCCTGGCCGCCGGTACCCCGGCACTGGCCGCCAATACCGCTGACGCCCCTTGCAAGACCACCGCCGAGTGCAAGGCCGAGGTCGCCAGGATCGGCGGCACCGTGACCCACGGTGGCACCCGCGCCGGCGGCGTCGAAGACCAGTTCGACGGGCTGAACCGCATCAACAAGGCCTCCATCGTGATGCTGACCGAGGAAGGCATCGTTACCCCGGAAATGGGGCGCAAGATCGCCAGCGGGGTCGAATTCGCCATCGACCAGGGGGGGCAGCCGGATGGCAAGCGCCCCACCGACATCCTCCAGCTGGAAAAGATCATGACCGACAGGATCGGTCCGGAAGCCTCGCTGATCCACTCGGGCCGCAGTCGCCAGGACATCTATGCCACCTACCGCCTGGCGTCCCTGCGTGGCCAGGTGCTGGCCTACAGCGACGCCGTGAACGCGACCCGCCAGCGCCTGCTGACCCTCGCCGCCGCCAACGTCGATACCCTGGTGCCGGCCTATACCAACGGCGTCCAGGCGATGCCGATCTCCTACGCCCACTATCTGCTCGCCTACGCCGATTCCTTCGCCCGCGACGCCCAGCGCATCGCCCAGCTCTATCAGCGCCTCAACCTCAGCCCGATGGGCACCGCCGTGCTGGCCAATTCCGCCTATCCGCTGAACCGCGAGCGTCTCGCCGCCCTGCTCGGCTTCGATGGGGTGCGGCAGAATTCGCTGGATTCCAGCCAGGTCTCCACCTACGACATCCCCATCGAGGCGGCCGATATCGCCGCCTCCTCGGCGATCCGGCTGGGGGCGATGATCGGCGACATCCATACCCAGTACCACCAGATCCGCCCCTGGCTGCTGCTGGAGGAAGGCTCCACCTACACCAGCAGCGCCATGCCGCAGAAGCGCAATCCCGGACTGCTGATGCGCACCCGGGAAGCCGCCTCGGACACCATCGGCCTGGCGCAGACCATCACCCTGCGCGCGCACAACGTGACCACCGGCATGACGGACTACAAGTTCGCCTTCGACGACCTGAATTTCTATGACTCGGCCATCGGCATGTTCACCAGCATGGACCGCGTGCTCGACGCCCTGAAGGTCAATCCGCAGCGCGCCCTGGAAGAGCTGGAGAACGAATGGACCACCTCGATGGAGCTGGCCGACACCCTGGAACGGGCGCACAAGGTGCCCTTCCGCATCGGTCACAGCTTCGCCTCGCTGATCGTCACCGAGGCCCGCAACGAAGGCTACACGCCCAAGACCTTCCCCTTCGCCAAGGCCCGGCAGCTCTACACCCAGGCCGCTGAAAAGTACCAGTGGAAGGAAACCAGCCTGCCGCTGCAGGAAGCCGAATTCCGCAATGCCCTCTCGCCGACCAGCATGGTCAAGACCCGGGTCGGCACCGGCGGTCCGCAACCGGCCGAGGTGCAGCGCATGCTCGGCGAGGCGAAGCGGGCCCTGGAGACCGATGTCGACTGGACCAAGGCCCGGCGTCAGCGGCTCACCGAGGCCGACACCGCGCTCGATCAGGCCTTTGCCAAGCTGCTGAAGCCGTGATCGCCTAGTGCCGTCCACGGGCGAGCGCCGCCGCCAGCTGCGACCGGTCCAGCGTCCCCTGCCAGCGCGCCAGCGCCAGGCAGGCGACGCAGTTACCCAGCACATTGGTGAGCGAGCGGCACTTCATCAGCCGCTCGACGCCCAGCAGCAGGCCGACCGCCTCCACTGGCACGAAGTGCAGGATCGACAGGGTCGCCGCCAGGGTCAGGAAGGCCGAGCCGGCAACACTCGTCGAACCCAGGGTAGTGATCAGACCGACGAGCAGGAAGCTCGCCAACTGCGCGGCCGACAGCTCGATCCCGGCGAACTGGGTGAGAAACAGCAGCGCCACGGCGATATAGAGATTCGAGCCTGCCAGGTTGAAGGTGTAGCCGGTGGTTAGCGACAACCGCACCAGCTCCGTCGGGCAACCGGCGCGTTCGAGGCGGCCGATCAGCAGAGGCAAGGCCGCGACCGAGGAACCGGTCACCGCCACCAGCAGCAACTCGTGCCTCAGCCAGAGGATCAGGCGCAGCAGGGAAAAGCCACAGAGCCGCGCCACCAGCCCCAGCACGCCGCAGACGAAACACAGGGCGGCCAGATAGACCGCGAGCAGAAACTTCAACAGCGGCCACAGGGAGGCGCCGCCATAACGGGAGACGGTAAAGGCCATGGCCGCGAAGGCGGCGAGGGGCGCCAGGCGGAGGAACAGGCGCAGCAGCCGCAGCATGAACCCCAGGGCCCGCTCGATCCCGGCGAGCCAGGGTGCGCCGCGCTCACCCAGGGCACGCAGGATGAGTCCCAGGGCGATGGCCAGGCACAGCAGCGGCAATATGGCGCTCTGGGTAAAGGCGCCCAGCAGGGTACCTGGCAGCCTGTCGAGCAGACCTGGCATCGACGAGGGAGCAGCCGGCAACAGGGGGTCAGCCGGTTCGGCACTGCCCCAGTTGATCGATATCGGGCCAGGCGCGACGGCGCTGCCGGGATGGATCACCAGACCGACGATCAGACCGACCAGCAGGGACAGCAGGGACATCACCTGAAAGTACAGCACCATGCGCGCCGCCATGGCGCCGACGCCCCGGCCCAGGCGGGCAATGGCCGAAACGATCAGCGCGAACATCAGCAGGGGGATGGCCAGGCCAAGGGTGCGCAGGAACAGATCGCTCAAGGGCTTCAGGGCCGCGGCCAGCTCGGGACGCCAGAGACCGAGCAGCAGCCCGCTGGCGAGGGCTACGCCTAGCTGCACACTGCCGTTGCGAGCGATCCGCGCGATCATCCGGATTCCTGTCGTTATTATTGTGCGAGGCGCCAGACACCTTGCGCCCCATCCTAACCGATCGGTCATCCAGACCGGCGTCAGCGAGGTCAGCGAGCGAATGGAATTGCGGCATCTGCGTTACTTCGTCACGGTGGCCGAAGAGCAGCATTTCACCCGCGCCGCCGCGCGCCTGCACATGCAGCAGCCGCCGCTCAGCCAGCAGATCCGGGCCCTGGAAGACGAACTCGGCTTCGCCCTCTTCCTGCGTCACCCCAAGGGTGTCGTGCTGACCGCTGGCGGCGCGGCCTTCCTGCAGGAGGCCCGTGACATCCTGGCCCGGGTCGGCCAGGGTGCGCATCGCGCGGCACGGGTCGCCAAGGGCATCGACGGCACCCTGACGCTGGGTTTCACCAGTTCGGCGGCCGCCCATGCGCTGATCCCCCGCGTCATCCGCGCCTACCGGGAGCGTTACCCGGACGTGGAAATCGTCATCGCCGAGGACAACGCCCAGGGCCTCACCCAGCGGGTGGCGGAAGGCCGCCTGGACCTCGGCATCCTGCGCGCCCCGGTCAGCGCGCCGGACGGCGTCTCCTATCACCGCCTGCTCAACGAGGCGATGCTGCTCGCCTTGCCGAGTAATCATCGACTCATCACGGGGATCGGCGCAGCGGCGCTGGACAGCCTGGCACAACGCGGACTGCCGCTGGCGGCGCTGGCCGATGAAGCCTTCATCCTGGTGCGCAAGCCAGGCGCGCCGGGCATGTATGCCAAGCTACTGGACGCCTGTCGCCATGCCGGCTTCGAGCCCAGAGTCGCCTTCGAAGTCGATCGCATGCTCACCAACCTGAGCCTGGTGGCGGCCGGCGCCGGCATCTCCGCGGTACCGGCGTCCATGACCGAACTGCACAGGTCCAGCATCTGCTACTGCCCCATCCTGGACGCCCGCCCCCGGCTGGCCGCCCCGATCACCCTGGCCTGCCGCGCCTTCAATCCCTCGCCCGCCCTGCAGAACTTCATCGTCCTGGCCCGGCACCTGGCGGGCAGACCACAGCGGCGGGCGCGGGGCTGAACCCCAGGCCCACGACCGCCTGGGCCCGTCCAGCCGCTACCGTCCCTTAACCACCCAAACAAGCAGCCGCCTGCGCAGGCGGCGCTGAACGCCGTTGCTGCCCGGGCGCCGTCCAGGCAACGGGCTGGCCTTTGCCCGCGTCGATTCAACGGCTCCTCCAGCGGTCTGTCGCCGAGCCGTCGGCGCCCGCGATCGCGACTTGACAGCCCCTCGATAAAAGATAAAGGTAAATCTCCTTTAAATAACTTTTATCGAATGGAGATAAAAATGAGCGACATCCTGATCGATATCCAGGGCGCCGTGGCCGTCGTCACGCTCAATCGGCCCGCCAAGCTCAACGCCTGGACCACCCCCATGCGCAACGAGATCATCGACGCGCTCCAGCGCTTCGAGGCGGACGACGCCATCCGCGCCATCATCATGACCGGTGCCGGTGACCGGGCCTTCTCCGCTGGCCAGGACCTCTCCGAAGCCCATGACTTCGACGGCGAGCGCGCCGTTGCCTGGGTGGGTGAATGGCAGCGCTACTACGCCGCCCTGCGTGGCCTGTCCAAGCCGCTGGTGATGGCCTTGAACGGCACCGCGGCGGGTTCCGCCTTCCAGGTGGCCCTGCTGGGTGACATCCGGGTCGGTCATCCCGGCGTGCGCATGGGGCAACCCGAGATCAATGCCGGGATCGCCAGCACCACCGGCCCCTGGATCATGAACAGCATGCTCGGCATGTCCCGCACCATCGAACTGACCCTGACCGGCCGTCTCATGGACGCCGAAGAATGCCACCGCATCGGCCTGATCCATCACCTCGTCCCGGCCGCCGAGGTATTCGCCAAGGCGCTGGAAATCGCCGAAGCCCTGGCGGCGAAACCGCCGGTGGCCATGCGCCTGGACAAGCAGCGTTTCCGCGAGATGACCGAAGCCGGCTTCCAGGACAGCATCGAGGCGGGCACTCGCATCCAGCGCGAGGCCTACGAATCCGGCGAACCCGCCCGGATGATGGAAGCCTTTTTCCAGCAACGCGCCAAGTAAGAGCGCGGCCGCCCCTGACCGGGAGCGCCACCCTCCACGCCTCGCCCACGAGGCCTTCAGCCAGCTCTGCCGACGACATGGGTTCACCGCTGCCAGGCGTTTGCGGCACGGCACGACCTGCAAACGAGTTTTCGTTGCCAAGGAGTCAGTCCAGATGAGTCAATTCCAGAATCCAGGTCGCCGTCAGGTGCTCAAGGCCGGCGCCATCCTGGCCGCCGTGGCCGGCCTGCCGCGTAGCGTTTTCGCTCAGGATCAGCGCCTCGTGGTCTCGGACCCTGGCGGTCCCTATACCGAGGCGTATCGCCGGGCCTTCTACACGCCCTTCGAGCAGGCCACCGGTATCAAGGTCATCAGCGTGGCCCGCGAATCCCAGCCGGTCGCCCAGTTCTCGGCCATGGTGCAGACCCGCAACTACGTCTGGGACGTCACCACCCTGACGATCTCCGCGGACATCCCCTTTCTTGAGGAAAAGGGTTTCCTCGAACCCATAGGACTGAAGGCGGAGGACTATCCCGACCTCCTTCCCGAGGCGGTCACCGCCAACTGGCTGGGCGTGGACGTCTATTCCACCGTCCTGGCCTACCGCACCGACACCTTCGCCCCCGGCAAGGGCCCCCAGTCCTGGCGCGACTTCTGGGACGTCGAGAAATTTCCCGGGCGCCGCTGCCTGAGACGCAACCCGCTGGATACCCTCGAACAGGCACTCATGGCCGACGGGGTCGCCATCGACGATCTCTATCCGCTGGACGTGGACCGTGCCTTCAAGAGCCTCGATCGCATCAAGCGCCACGTCGACATCTGGTGGACCTCCGGGGCCCAGGCCATGCAGGCCATCCAGAGTGGCGAGGTCGACATGATCTCCACCTGGAATGGTCGCGCCCAGGCGGCCATCGACAATGGCGCCCCGGTGGAGATCGCCTGGAACCAGGGCCTGTACTCCATCGAAGGCTGGGCGATTCCCAAGGGCACGCCACGCGCGGACATCGCCAAGCAGTTCGTCCGCTTCTGCGCCGACGCGCAGCGCCAGGCCGAACTGACCAGGACCCTGGCCTACGGCCCCACCAACCGCAAGGCCTTCGACAGCATCCCCGCCGAGCGCGCGCGTCTGCTGCCCACCGAGCCGGGCAACCTGCAGCACATGCGGCTGCCCAGTCCGCAGTGGTGGGCGGAACATCGCGCCGCGGTGACCGAGCGCTTCAACGCCTGGATTCTGTCCTGAGGGGAGCTGGAGATGGCCATAAAACTAGCAACCGTCGGCCTCGGCAAAACCTATGGGGACGCCGTTGCGCTGCAGCCCACCGACCTGACCGTGCAGGACGGCGAATTCCTGACCCTGCTCGGCCCTTCCGGCTCGGGCAAGACCACGCTCCTGCAGATGATCTCGGGGCTGGTCCAGCCCTCGATGGGTACCCTGCTCATCGATGGCCAGGACGCCACCCGCACGCCGCCAGGCGAGCGGGGGATCGGCCTGGTGTTCCAGAGCTATGCGCTGTTTCCGCACCTGAGCGTGTGGGACAACGTCGCCTACGGGCTGCGCATGCGTAAGAGGAGCAAGGTCGACACCGCGAAGGCGGTCGACGACGCCCTCGACATGGTGCGGATGCGCGACTTCGCGCGGCGTTACCCGCAGGAACTCTCCGGCGGCCAGCAGCAACGCATCGCCCTGGCGCGCTGCTTCGTCTACCGCCCCTCGGTGATCCTGCTGGACGAACCCCTGGGCGCGCTGGACAAGAATCTGCGCGAGCACATGCAGCTGGAGATCCGCCACCTGCATCGCGAGCTGGGCGCCACCTTCATCTATGTCACCCACGACCAGGAAGAGGCCCTCACGCTGTCCGATCGCATCTGCCTGATGAATCAGGCCCGCATCGAACAGCTGGGAACGCCCGAGGACCTCTACGACAGACCGGTCAGCCGCTTCGCTGCGGGCTTCATCGGCCACTCCAATCTGCTGGAGGGCCGCTTCACCGCCGATCGCCGGCTGCAGGTCGAAAACACCACCCTCGAACTCGCCGCTCATCAGGGGGGCGATGGCCGCGAAGGTGTGCTCCTGGTTCGCCCCGAAGCCGCGCGGCTGACGGCGCCCGGGGAAGGCTTGCTGCAGGGTCTGGTGGACGCGTGCGTCTTCCTCGGCAGCGATCTGCGCGCCCAGGTCAGACTGCCCTCGGGCAAGGCGTTCAATGTCAGGTGCCCGCGGCAACTGGCCGTCAGACCGGGGGATGCGGTGGGCATCGCCTGGGACCCGCGTCGGGCCGCGCTGCTGCCGGCGGAGGTCCGCCCATGAGCCTGCGTCGAGGTCTGCTGCCCGCACTGCCGGCCCTGCTGTTTCTGGCCGCCTTCTTTCTGCTCCCGGTCGCCGAGATGCTGCTGGGCAGCGTTCAGGGCAACGCCGGCGAGCTGACCCTGGCCAATTTCGAGCGGATCGCCTCGACGCCCATCTATGCCCGGGTGCTCTGGATCACCTTCTGGATTTCCGCCCTGACCGCGGGGCTCGCGGTCCTGCTCGCCTATCCCATCGCCTATCTGCTGTGTCGCCTGTCGCCTCATGGACGCGAGCGTTGGCTGCTGTGGATCATGCTGCCGTTCTGGACCAGCTACCTGGTGAAGACCTACGCCTGGATGCTGCTGCTCAGTCGCAAGGGTCTGCTGACGACGATTGCCGCCAAGGTCGTCGACGATCCGTCGGGACTGGTGCCGGCGCTGTCCGGCACCCTGATCGGCATGGTCCACGCCATGCTGCCCCTGGCGGTGATCACCCTGCTGCCGATCATGAGAACCATCGACAAGCGCCTGATGCCCGCGGCGGAGACCCTGGGCGCCAGCCGGACCATGAGTTTCTTCAGTGTCTTCCTGCCCCTGTCCGGGCCTGGCGTCGCCGCGGCGAGCCTGCTGGTCTTCATCACCAGTCTCGGCTTCTTCATCGTGCCGGCCCTGCTCGGTTCGCCCCGCGAAATGATGGTGGCGCAGCTGGTCATCTCGTCCGTGCTCGACCTCTTCGACCTGCATTTCGCCGGCGCCCTGTCGGTGGTGCTGCTGGTCTGCTCGCTGCTGGTGTTCTGGCTGTTCGATCGCGTGGCCGGATTGTCTTCGCTCAGCGGCGAGGCGCCGAAGAATCGCCGCGCCGGGGTGTCCCAACGCCTGCTGATCGGTCTTGGTCATGCCATGTCGGGCCTGCTGCCGCGGCGCTACGGCCAGGGCGACAGCCTCCTCCTCACCGGCTACAGCGTGCTGCTGGTGGCGCTGCTGATCCTGCCGGTGCTGGTGGTGATTCCGCTGGCCTTCACCAGCGCGCCCTATATCGCCTTTCCACCCAAGCTGTTCAGTCTGAAATGGTTCGCCGAATTCTTCTTCTCGCCGGTCTGGCAGGCGGCGCTCTGGCGCTCGCTGAGCGTCGGGGTGCTCACGGCGCTGCTCGCGGTGATCCTCGGCTTCGGTGCGACGCTGGCCCTCACCCGCCTGCCGTCACGCTGGAACAAGCTGCTGTTCGCGCTGTTCATCTCGCCCCTGATCGTGCCGCGCATCGTGATCGCCCTCGGCCTGCTCTATCTGTTTTCGCGCATCGGCCTGGCCGGTCGCGACCTGGGCCTGGTCATCGGGCACACCGTGCTGGCCCTGCCCTATGTGGTGGTCACCCTCAGCGCCGCCTTCAAGCAGTACGACTGGCGCCTGGACGATGCCGCGCGAATTCTCGGGGCCTCCCCGCTGACGCGCCTGCGGACCGTCACCCTGCCGCTGATGTCGAGCAGCCTGGTATCCGCCTTCCTGCTGGCCTTCATCACCTCCTTCGATGACCTGACCATCGCCATCTTCGTCAGTGGCGGCATCAACACGACCCTGCCCAAGCAGATGTGGGACAGCATCCAGCTGGCGCTCTCCCCCACCCTGGCGGCGGTCTCGACCACCCTGGTCGCCTTCATCGTCGTCTTCGCGCTCCTCGCCCGCTGGGTGTCGTCGCGCGCTACCGCCAAACTCCAAGGACGCTGATCCATGCATCCCCATACCGATTTCTTTCCCGCGCGATCCCCCCAGGATCGCCTAGACGTCATCCCGCTCCTCCATGAACGCCTGACCGCCAGCTCCAGCCGGATGCGCATCGTCTTCGGTGAGCAAGCGCTGGAGCGCGACGCGCTTCGCGCCCAGGTCGCCGGTTTGCAGAGCACCCTGGCGGCGCGTGGACTGGGGGTGGGCAGTCGGATCGCGACGTTCCTCGGTAACAGCGCCGATCAGGTCGCCCTGATCTATGCCATGACGCTGAGCGGCATCACCTGGATCCCGATCAACACCAAGCTGCGCGGTCCGGGACTCGACTATCCCTTCGAACACGCCCAGCCCGACCTGGTGATCAGCGAGCCCGCCCTGCAACCGCTGCTGCAGGCGGGCGCTGCCCACCGCCTGCCGCGGGAGACCCTCGCGGACCTCGTCCGCGAGGCCGGGGCCGGGCCCGCTGCCGAGCTCCGTCCAGAGCAGGTGGCCTTCGACCACCCGCTGTGCATCATCTATACGTCCGGCACGACCGGCCATCCCAAGGGTGTGATCTTTACCCATCGCATGATGCGTATCGCCGGCGAGTCGGTCATCCGCGTCGCCGACGTCCAGCCGGACGATCACCTGCTGATCTGGGAGCCGATGTGCCATATCGGCGGCGCCCAGATGCTGATGGCGCCCCTGCTCACCCCCTGCGAGTTGCACATCGTACCGCGCTTCTCGGCCAGTCGCTTCTGGGCTCAGTGCGCCGCCGCCCAGGCCACCCAGCTGCACTATCTGGGCGGCATCATCGACATCCTGATGCAGCAGCCGCAAGCCGCCTGGCCGGCTCGCCACCCGCTGCGCGTCCTGTGGGGCGCGGGCGTCAGCCTGAATCGCTGGGCCGACACCGCAGCGCGCTTTGGCTGCGCCCTGCGCGAGTGCTATGGCATGACCGAATGCTCGAGCTTCGCCACGCTGAACGAACGGGGAACCCCGGGTTCGGTGGGACGCCCGCTGCCCTGGCTGACCGTCGACCTCCTGGACCAGCAGGGACAGGCCGTGGCCACCGGTGAACTGGGAGAGATCGTGCTGTCGAGCGCGGTGCAAGGCGCCTTTCTGCCAGGCTATCTCGACAATCCCGCGGCGACCGCCGCCACCCTTCGCGAGGGACGACTGTTCACCGGCGATCTGGCCAGGCGCAACGCCGACGGCGAACTGTTCTTCGTAGGCCGGAAAACCGACAGCATGCGTGTGCGTGGCGAGAACGTCTCGGCCTGGGAGGTGGAGCGGATCTTCAATAGCCATCCGGCTGTCCATGCCAGCGCGGCGATCGGTGTTGCCTCCGCGATCGGCGAGCAGGAAATCCTGTTGTACGTGCAGGCCAAGCCTGACGCCACGCTCGACTTCGCCGACCTCGCGGCCTGGTCCGCGGACAAGCTCGCGGCCTATCAGCGACCGACCTTCTATCGAGCGGTCGACGCCTTCGACCTGACACCCAGCGAGCGCATCAGAAAGCATCTCTTGAGCCGCTCGACGGCAGAGGCCTGGCGGTGCTGAGCGAGAACCCGGGACAGGCTTTATCGAACTGCGATAGAAAAATAGCGCCGACGACACGATAATTCGCGCCCCCCAAGCAGGAGTCTCTCCATGAGTGATCCGCGACGTCCGCGCAAGGACCCCACCGCCTCTTCGCTGTACGTGCAATCCGTCGAGAAGGCGATGAAGGTCCTGACCGCGTTCGATGGCAGCAAACGCCATCTTTCGCTCTCGGAAATCGCCGGGCTCGCCGATATGGACATCAGCGCCGCCCAGCGCTTCACCCATACGCTCAGCACCCTTGGCTACCTCACGAAGGGCGCCGACAAGAAATACGAGTTGTCACCCAGGCTGCTCGATTTCACCTTCCACTACCTGTCGTCCAGCGAACTGGTCAATCGCGCCGCGCCCTACCTGCAGCAACTCAGCAGCGAGACGGAAGAAGCCACCAACCTGACCGTCATGGACGGTACCGACATCGTCTACGTCGTGCGGATCGTCAGCCGCCACGTGTTCAATGCCAACGTCATCGTCGGCAGTCGCCTTCCGGCCTGGTGTACCGCACCCGGGCTGGCGATTCTTTCCACCTATGCGGATGACGAGGTGGACGCCATCCTTGATCGCAGCGAACTGATCGCCTACACCCCGGCGACGGTCACCGATCGCGACAAGGTCTGGGAAAACATCCGCCAGGCTCGCCAGCGGCGCTACGCCCACGTCGAGGATCAGTTCTTCTATGGCGACACCTCGACCGCGGCAGCGATCGTCGATGCCGCAGGCCGCGCAATAGGCGCCGTCAACGTCGCGGTGACCCGCGCGCGCTGGAACGCCGAACGTGACGAAAAACGCATGGCGGATCTGCTCATTTCCACGGCGGCGGCGATATCGGCCAAGCGCAAGGGCTAGCGAAAGATCGCTACGGACGAGCAGGCACCAGGGGTGTCAGACCGCAATCCGACTGCCGCCAGCGTCTCGGGCGAAGGCCTGGTCAGCGAGCGCTCCAGGTCGGCGAGTACCCTCACCCCAGCAATAGCCGAATAGCCCGCTCGATCCGCTCCGCCGCCTGCGCCCGCAGTGCCCTGGGGTCATCGCCCAGCAGCGCCCGCAACTGATGCGGCGCGAAGACCAGATCGATGAATCCCTCGAGCAGCCGCTCGACATCGTCCGGCTGATCCGGGCCCGCCTCGATGGCCTGTCGCACCCGCAGGCGACCCGCCTCCCAGCCGATCCGGGTCGCCTCGGCCGCGACTGCCGGAAAGCGATCGGCCGTGGCGATCACCAGGCGCATCATCGCCAGGGTCTCCGGCCGCGAGGCGTGCTCCAGCATGTCCTGACCGGCCAGCCGCAGACGCTCCGCGAGCGGCAGGCCGGAGGGCAAGGGTTCGAGCTGCGGCAGGGTTGCCGAATGACGGCGGATCACCGCCTCGAACAGCTGATCCTTGTTGGCGAAGCGCGCATAGAGGCTGGCCTTGCCCGCACCGGCCAGCCGCGCCACCGCCTCGCAGGAGGTCCCGGCAAAGCCCTGGGCGAGGAAGAGTTCGAAGGCAGCGTCCAGCAGGCGGCGATCGACAGCGCCGGCCTCTTCGCGCCGGGGTCGCCCGCCGCGTGGTTTGGTCATTTCGGTCATGGGCGAACCTTAAGCGGATTGACAGCACCTGTAAACTGAACGATAACGTTCAGTTATTCGACTGCGCCCTTCCTTGCGAGGCTCTCCATGACCGATCTCATCCAGTCCTTTCCCATCCGCGTACCCCAGGTCCAACTCGATGAGCTGGCGGCAAGACTCAGGCTTACACGCTGGCCCGACCGCGAGACCGTCCACGATGGCAGTCAGGGGCCGCAACGGGAGCGCCTGCAGGCCCTGGTGGAGCGCTGGCGCGGTGGGTACGACTGGCGGGCGGCCGAGACCCTGCTGAACGGCTGGGGCAGCAGCCGCACCGAGATCGACGGCCTCGGCATCCACTTTCTGCATGTGCGCTCTCCCGAACCGACGGCTACGCCCCTGCTGCTCACCCACGGTTGGCCAGGCTCTGTGCTGGAGTTTCGCGACGTGATAGGGCCGCTTAGCGATCCGGTCGCCCATGGCGGTGAAGCCGCGGACGCCTTTCACCTGGTCATTCCCGCGCTACCCGGCTTCGGCTTCTCGGACCAGCCCAGCGAGCCCGGCTGGGGAGTGAGCCGCACCGCCCTGGCCTGGACCGAACTCATGCGCCGACTCGGCTACGGCGATCACTGGCTGGCCCAGGGCGGCGACTGGGGCGCCGCGGTGACCACCGCCCTGGCCCATATGCGCCCGGCGGGCCTGGCCGGCGTGCACCTGAACATGGTGATGTTCCAGCCCACTGCCGAGGAGGTCGCGGCGGCCACGCCGGACGAGCAGCGGATGCTCGCCGACGCCGCCCGCTACGAGCGCGAATACTCGGGCTACATGAAGGTGCAGACCACCCGCCCGCAATCGGTGGGCTTCGCCCTGGCCGACTCGCCGGTAGGCCTGGCGGCCTGGATCTACGCCCTGTTCCAGGACGTGTCGGACACCGCGGGCGAACCCGAGCGCGTCCTGCCGCTGGATCATCTGCTCGATGACATCATGCTCTACTGGCTGCCCAATGCCGGCGCCAGTTCGGCGCGTTTCTACTGGGAGGCCAGGCGCGAGATGGCGAACGGCATGCCCAGCGCGCCGCTGCCCCTGCCCGCGGGCGTCAGCGTGTTCCCTGGCGAGCAGCTGCGGCTGTCGCGCCGCTGGGCCGAGCGGCGCTTCGCCGATCTGCGGTTCTTCGCGGAAGCCGATCGGGGTGGGCACTTCGCGGCGATGGAGAATCCGCAAGAATTCGTCGGTCACCTCCGGGAGGCCTTCCGGGCGATGCGCTGAGGGCGCGCTCCATTGACTGCAAGCAGGGAATCTCGCGCATTGTCGCTACCTCACCCCAGGGGCACCGACAGACTCGGTGCCCTTGAAGCCAAGGGCGCTGTCCTAAGGCTTTTCCTCTGCGCATGAAATGAGCACACCCGCGCTCAAGATCATCAACATTCCACCCCAGGTAAAGAGGTCTGGGATCTCCTGGAATAATAGATATCCCCATAGACAGGCGAAGACCAGATAGGCGTAGTCGAAGGTACCGACCAGCGCCGCCGGGGCGATCTGATAGGCTCTGGCGGTGGCCGTATTGATGAAGACCAAAGCCACGGCATAGCAGACGATGAAGGCCATCTCCTCGCGACCAAGTGGCTGCCAGGGAGACAATAGAAAATTGGCCTGAGCTGCCACCGCCTTACTGACCGCGAGCGAGGCCAGACCTCCCAGGCAGGCCGCTACCAAAAAGGCGATATTCAATCCCAGGGCCAATACCAAAGGGTGTTCGTTGCGGCAGTGTCGGCGCGTGACCACCATTGCGAGCGCGTAGAACAGCGCACCTATGACCGGTAGCAGCGTGGCAGGAGAAAAGGCCTCCGCGCCTGGGCGCAGTACCAGGGCCACGCCGGCAAAGCCTATGCCTACCGCAGACCAACCCAGCCTGGACAGGGACTCACCGCCATAGCAGGCCGCTAGAAGCGCGATGAAAATGGGGGTCGTATAGATAGCGACGGCCGCTACTGACAGAGGAATGAAAGGAAGCGCAGCGTAATAGCTGATCCACATCAGCAAGAGCAGAATACTTCTGGCCATCACCCAGCGGATCGAGCCTATCTCTAGGCGACCGGCCTTGAAGCGGCCGATCGCCCAGAAGCCAATTGCGGGTACCGAAAGGCAGGCTACTGCCAGAAAAAGCTGCCAAAGCGGTAGTCGAGCACTGAAGTATTTGACCGCAGCATCCACCAGGGACAGGACAAAAACCGCCGCGACGATCAGGCTGATTCCCTGGCGGACGCGGTCGTTGCCGACATCCTTTTGTGCCATCCGTAAGACCTCTCTCTGAAGCCGCGCCGCTGTGAAGCATCGCGTTCCAGAGATGCCTCATAGTGACTTGGGTCGCCCCTGGACACCATTAGTGGCGCACTATGAACGTCCTTGTCCTTACCCTCGTTGCTGTGACAGCAAGGTATTGCCAGTGTATCCCGAGGGTGCCACGCCATGTTGGCGTGGGTGGCGAAGCGGTAGCTGCCGCGAGTGCTAGGCATTGCGCGCCATGACCGCATAGAGCCCACCCTGTCTCATCAACTCTTCATGGGTGCCCTGCTCCACCAGTTGCCCGGCCTGGATGACCAGAATCCGATCCGCCTGCCTGACGGTGCTGAGGCGATGGGCGATGGAAATCAGGGTCCGCGGCCCCTCCAGCGAGGCCAGGGCCGCGGCCAGCGCCGCCTGGGTGCTGCTGTCCAGGGCGCTGGTCGCTTCATCCAGGAGAATGATCGGTGGATCACGCAGCAGCATACGCGCCAGGGACAGACGCTGGCGCTCGCCACCGGACAGTTGATAACCCCGATCACCGACACCGGCCGCCAGCCCCTCGGGAAGTCTGCGCACCGTGGCATCCAGCTGCGCCCTTTCCAGCGCCCACCAGAGTTCCGCCTCGCTCGCGTCGGGCTTGGCGAAGCGCAGGTTGGCTTCGATGCTGGCGTTGAGCAGGAAGGTATCCTGGGTCACTATGCCGACCAGGCTGGCCAGCGTCGCAAAGCTCAGCTCGCGGCTATCGATGCCGTCGTAGCGGATACACCCCTGATCGGCGTCGTACAGGCGCGCGAGGAGATAGGAAATGGTGGTCTTGCCAGAGCCGGTGGGGCCAACCAGCGCCGTGTGCTTTCCGGCCGGTATCTCGAACGTCAGATCCTTGAGTACGACGCGGTCGCCATAGGCGAAACCGACGTTCTCGAAACGGATGCCCTGCTGGAAATCCTGCCGCGCAAGAGTCGTCGGTGAGCTCGCCTCGACGACCGTCGCCGGCGTATCCAGATAGCTGAACACCCGCGCCAGCAAGGCGCGTCCCTTGGCGAATTCGATCCGCGTCTCAAAGATCTCCAGCAGCGGCCAGAGCAATTGCTCCTGCAAGGCGATAAAGGCCACCAGGGTGCCGATGGACACCTGCAGACCCAGGCCGATGAACAGACCGCCGCCCAGGAAGGTCAGCGCGGGCAGCAGATCCAGCGCCAGGAAGACCAGCGCGAATTCCCATTGTCCCGCGGTGCTGGCCTGGGTTTCCAGGCGCGCCAGCTGCGCGGAGTCACGCTGAAAGCGCTGCACCAGATAGTGCACGCGGCCCAGGGTACGCGACAGGATGATGCCGCCGGCCGACAGGGACTCGGCGATGTTGGCGGAAAGGTCCGCCACCTGCTCCTGTTGCCGGTAGGTCACCCGCTCCCGCAGCTGGGCGACGCGGCCATTAATCCAGACCAGCAAGGGAATGACGGCGAAGGAGACACACGCCAGGCGCCAGTCCAGCAGCAGCATCGCCACCAGGGTCGCCGCCACGACGCTCAGATGCTTTGCCAGATCCGTGGCGGAGTGGGTCAACAGGGTCTGCAGACCGGCGATGTCGCTGGACAGGCGCGCCTGCACTTCGCCCGCGCGGGTACCGGCGAAAAACGCCAGCGAGAGGCTCTGCAGGTGGCCGTACAGGCGGGTCCGCAGGTCGTGCATGACGCTCTGGCCCACCCGAATCGCGACATAGGTCTGGGTCAGATTGGCGATGGCATTGAACAGCGCCACCCCGACCAGACCGGCGGCCAGATAGACCAGCAGCGTCAGGTCCTTCGCCGGCAAGGCATCGTCGACGATGCTGCGGATCAGGAAGGGACTGATCACGCCGCTGATCCCGGCGACCGCGATCAGCAACACCACCAGCACCAGTGCGGCCCGATGCGGAGCCAGTAGCTCGATAATCCGCGCGAACGTGACATGACGCCTGGCCAGGTCGCCATAGTCGTCGAGGGTCTCGGTTTCAGCCGGCGATCGTGGGGAAGAAGAGGAACTGGATATTTGTTGGCTTTCAGGTCGGTCAGAGGAAGGAACGGACTCGGGTCCGCGTCATCGGGTGCCAAGGAGGCCCTGGGCTGCTGCTGGTCAGGACGCGAGGGCGTCGGTCAGCCGGATGTCAAAGCGCGCGCCGCCTCTTTCGCTTTCCGCCAGCGCCAGCTGCCCGCCCTGCTTCTCTATGGCGCGACGGCTGATCGACAGCCCCAGGCCAAAGCCGCCGGTGGCGCGATCCCGACTGCGATCCAGGCGATAGAAGGGCTCGAACACCCGCTCCCGTTCGCCCGGTGGAATACCCTCGCCATCGTCCTCGACGGTGATCAGCAGGGTGTCGGCGTCGCGGCCAACGGTCAGCCAGACCCCTCGCTGGCAATAGCGCAGGGCATTGCCAATCAGGTTCTGCAACGCGCGCGCCGTGAGTCTTGGTGCCAAGAGGGCTTGCTCGGGCGCAGCGGCCATGTCCAGCCTCAGGTTGACGCCACGCCGTTCCTGTTCCTCGCTGAAATCCGCCAGGACGCTGTCCAGGAAGGCACCGAGCTTGAGCGCCTGACGCTCGGGCGCCTGCTGACTGGACTGCAGGCGGGCGTAGGAAAGCAGCTCGTTCACCAGCGCATCCAGTTCGCGCACGTGGCGAATCTGCTGCTCCAGCTGTCGCTGTGTTTCAGCGGGCAGCGGGTCGGCTTGCATTAGGGCCAGGCCGAATTCCAGACGGGACAGTGGTGTGCGCACCTCATGGGAGACCGCATTGAGCAGGTCGCGCTGCTGGACGATCACGGTTTCGAGATCCTGGGCCATGTCATCGAAGGCCCGCGCCAGCTGGCCGATGTCCGAGCGCGGCGAGATCGCGGTACGCTCCTGCAGATGCCCCTTGCCCAGGCGCGCCGCCGTGCGCCTGAGCCGCTCCAGATCACGCCAGTGCGGCCGCAGCCAGACATACAGACAGATGAGCAGCGCCGCACCGATCAGGGCGTTCATGGCCCAATAGGTCAGGGCTATGTCGGTCGGAACCTCGGCGAAGCCGACCCAGAGGACGTGCCCGCCGGGCAAAGGGATCAGGGCCACGCTGGGATCGCCATCGTCGGTCAGGCGGACGCGCCGTTCGCCTTTGGCCAAACGGTGGCGTTCGGCGCTCGTCAACTGGGGATCGGTCTGCAGCCCCAGTTGCAAGGTGACGGGCGCGATGTCGGCGTTCAGCTCAGCCAGCAGCGCCGGCCAGTGGGCGAGTGGCGTTTCCACGAAGGTCCGCTCCACCAGTTTCAGCGGGCCATTCATCTGCTCCAGACTGACGCGGCTATAGCGGTCACTGAACATCTGCTGCAGGGCTTCCGGGACCAGATAGCTGGCTGCGCCATAGGTCACCAACAGCACGCAATAGAGCCTTATCAGGATCTTGAGCATCTAGCAGAACTCGACGCCGCGGCGCGGTCGTCCCTGCGGGTCACATCCGGACCGTTTTGCCAGCCTGAACGACGGCCAGCACGAGCCGTGGGCCGCGCCTGCCTGGCGCGGGCCAGGCAAGGTCACGAACGCGTATCGGCGACGCTGGTCGGTGGCCACCGGCGCGGCGGGGGTGGTGACATTTTCGACGCTGAAAAAGAGTTTCACAGACAGGTCCCGGGGCAAGGAGGCGGCGAGCATAACGGAGCGCCAAGCCCTCAAGGGCAGCCCTTAACACTCTTTCACAAGAGACCTACAGACCTTTACAAGGCTGCCCAGGCGGGCCCTCTACCATGGCGTTCTCCACGAGGACGTCCGATGTTCCACTACCCGCTCTTGCCTTCCTGCCAACCCGGAAAAAAGCGGATCCTGATGCCAACACGCACCTTGGCTCGGCCCCGCTGCCCATCCCTGCCCCTGGGCAAACAGCTCACGGCAGGCAGGCTCGTCATGACAGGAGTGACCGTCCTGGCGCTGAGTGTCTTGCTCGCGGGTTGCTCCCTGGCACCCCGCCATGAACGACCGCAGCCGCCGGTCCCGGAGCGCTATCCCGTGCTGGCAGCGTCCGCGGACCTGTCGCCTGACCGCCAAAGCCTGTTCGCCGATCCCCACCTGCACGCCTTGATCGATCAGGCCCTGGACGGAAATCGGGATCTGCGGCTGGTCGCGCTGGATATCCAGGAAGCGCGCGCCCGCTATCGCATCAGCCGTGCCGACCTCATGTTCGAACTGGGTGCCACCGCGAGCCGGACGCGAGAGCGGACCGGGGGCCTGGATAGCGCCTCGCGTACCGATCAGCAGCGAAGCGGCAGCCAGACGGCCAACAGATACAGCGTCGGGTTGGGTACGAACGCCTACGAACTCGATCTGTTCGGCCGGTTGGGGAATCTGCGCGATGCGGCCCTAGGCGAGTACCTGGCCCAACGCGAGACGCGCAGCGCGGTGGAGCTGTCACTGATCGCCGAGGTGGCGACGGCCTATCTGAATCAGCGCGCCCTGGATGAGAGACTGCTCGTGAGTCGCAGTACTCTGGAAAGTCGCCAGCGAGGCCTTGCCCTGATCGAACAGCGCCATGCTGCCGGGGTGAGTTCGGCACTGGACCTGGCCCAGGCTCAAACGGCGCTAGAGGCCACCGAAGCCGATCTCGCCGTCCTGGACCGAAGTCGAGCGCAGGCGGACAACACCCTGCGCCTGCTGCTCGGCGGAGAGCCGCGCGGCGACCTGCCCGCGCCCTTGCCGCTCACGCGCCAGAGTCTCGACCTGCCCGTCCCGGAGGGCTTGCCCTCTGACCTGCTGCAACGCCGTCCGGACATTCGCGCGGCCGAATACCGCCTGCGGGCGGCCAACGCCAACATCGGCGCCGCTCGGGCTGCCTTCTTCCCGCGCATCACCCTGACGGCCAGCGCCGGCTACCTGAGTTCCGACCTGAACGGCTTGTTCAACCCCGGCAATCAGGTGTGGAGCTTCGTACCCCAATTGCAGGTACCGCTATTCGACGGCGGTCGTAACCGCGCCAACCTGGATCTGGCAGAGGTGCGGCGCGATCAGGATATCGCTCGCTACGAGAAGAGCATCCAGGTCGCCTTTCGCGAGGTGGCCGATCAACTCGTTGCCGAGGCGCCCCTGAGACGGCAGCTCGCGGCCCAGCAACGCCTGCGTGCCATCACCGCGCGCAGTGTCGAGCTGGCGAGCGAGCGCTATCGGCAGGGGCTGGACAACTACCTGAATCTGCTCGACAGCCAGCGCAGCCTCTACCAGGCCGATAACGCCCTGATCGAAACCCGGCTGCAGCTGATGATCGCCCACGTCGACCTGTTCCGGGCACTGGGCGGCGAATGGGAGCGGAGCGGCGAAGCGGATCTTCCCGCTCCACCCGCTGCGACCCCGTTAGCCATGGCCTCGCGTTAACACTTGTTTACCGGCCTTCATGAGGTTTTACACGGGCCGTTCTGCCGATCGATACCCTGATTCACAGGCGCCATCCACCGAGTGCGCGCATACAAAAGGAGACGCTAGTGAGGCACGTCGTAAAAAGCATCGGCTTCATCGCCATGATACTGGGCGTGGCGGCCGTACTCGTGGGGTGGCTCATAGACCCTACCGTCTCCTTGAACAACGGCATCAAGGTGGTTTCGATAAAGCGCGAGTTTCTGCAAACCGACTTCTTTCTCTGGGGCGCCATGTTGTTTGCCGCCGGCTTCAATGGCTATTCATTGCATACCGATCTGTGAGACCGACGCGACCTTTCCTTGCGTCGATCCACGGGAACACGTCTCCGCTCCCAGGACATTTCACGAGCCTTGGCCATGCGCTCCTTCAGCGTCTCGATGATTTTGCTGCTGGCCCTCCTGTCTACGGTGCTCGGCCTGGTCGACCTCGACGAGGCCGACGTGATACGGATCGCCATCTATAGAGGTCCGGCCGCGTGCGAGGGTTGTGCCGAGGCGGTAAAGGATGCCATCGAACGGCTTGGGTCGGCCTACCAGGTTGATTTTCTCGGTCCGGACGAACGCCTGGATGTTTCCAGCGCAAACCTGCAGCGCTACGAAGCCTACGTCCAGCCGGGGGGTGGTCAGGACATACCGGCCGCCCTGGCCAGTCTGGGCAAGGACAGGATCGCTGCCATACGTGCCTATGTCGCCCAGGGCGGTCAGTATCTCGGGATCTGCATGGGCGCCTACCTCGCGGATGCCGACAATCTCGGCCTGCTCGATGCCGAGCTGGATTCGGAGGTTGGCCGCCCGGGCTTTCCGGTCACCTCCATAGACGATAGCGTGGTGCTCTTGAGGTGGGGCGGTCGTGAAGATCAGGTGTTCTTCCAGGATGGCCCCTATCTGCCGCCTGGATCGGGCGACGGTTTTCGCGTGATCGCCAGCTATGGCAATGGTGACATCGCGGCGGCGCGTTACCGGTTTGGCGCAGGCGTCGTGGTCTTGAGCGGCCCCCATCCCGAAGCCGATGAGTCCTGGTTTCAGGAGGCGCACCTGTCCATGAGCCGGTTTCCCAGAGGCGAGCCGTTCAGGACCCTGTTCGATGCCCTCGACTTCTGACAGCCGCCACAGGCCCTCACGGGCAGGCTGAGCCAGGATTGCCGACCGTTGCCTTTCTGTCCGTCTCCCGGCACGGTGACCCGCCCACCTTGACCGGGACGCTCACCTTGACCCCTACCCTGCACATCGCCGCCGCCATCCTCCTGAACGACCGCCAGCAGGTGCTGCTGGTGCGCAAACGGGGCACCACCGCCTTCATGCAACCGGGCGGCAAGGTGGATCCGGGGGAGCAACCCCTGGAGGCGCTGATCCGCGAGCTGGAGGAAGAGCTTGGCCTGGTCATCACGGCAGGGGCTGCGACCTTTCTCGGCAACTACCAGGCGCCGGCCGCCAATGAACCCGGTTTCAGGGTCGATTGCGCGCTGTACCAGGTAGCCATGGGTGCGGGAGACCAGGCGGTGCCTGCCGCCGAAATCGAAGAGGCGGTGTGGGTAGCCGTAGACGAACCCGGCGATCTGCCGCTGGCGCCCCTGACCCGCGACGTGATCCTTCCGCTGCTGGGGCGGCACCCTTAGCAAGCGGCCTTGCGCCTTGGCCACGGATTTCAACTTTGCCAGGCCAGGCCACCTGAAGCGTCGGGTGGCCTGGCGCCGGCCAGCGTCAGACCTTGGGCAAAGGGTGCCATCCCCTGGCCGTACGCACCTCAAGGCAAGCCGGCAGGCCATACAGACGCAGCAGGTGCAACCAGCCGTTGCGCACCAGATCGCGCACTACGGCATGGTTGGCGATCACCTGATCGATCATCGCGCGCGGCGCCTCGATCACCACGTGCAGGCGTAGCGGACGATGCATCCACCGCTGGCCGTCGTGCAGCGACTGGCGCGCCAGCCCGATGCGCAGGTCGCCGCCGTTGCCTTCGAACACGCCGATATGACCGCCCACCACGTTGTGCAGCAACTTGTTGCCGCTGCCAAAGCGCAGGTTGTCGGTGGTCGAGGTGAAGTACTGCAGGTTGATCCAGTGCGCCACCACCATGGGCGCCGTCATGATCAGCTCCAGCACCCTGCCCTCCTGGTCTTGCCGCCAGTCGTAGTCGTGCAGGAAGACGCGGCCCTCCAGGTCCACCGCGCGGGTGCGCGCCCGCGGCGCGGCGATGAAGGCGGCATTGCCGGCGAGGCCCCATTCCGGCCGGGTCTGCGCCCAGTCCCGAGCGCGCCGGCGCAGCTGGCCGAGCAGTCTGTCCGGTTGTTCCGGCAACGTTGCCAGGCCCAGTTTGCCAGCCCGCTGCCGCCGCACCTCGGCGCTGGCGCTGTCCAGCGCCAGCCGCAGGCGCTGCCAGCTGGGCTGGAGCTCTGCGGGAAGCCCCTCGTACCCGAAGACCTGCACCTCATCCGTCGTGGTGTTGTGCAGCCCGGCCAGCACCTGGCAGTGCGGCGGCAGGTCGAGGCCGCGCACCCGCAGCCCGTCACGCACCTCGGGCTCGTTGAGCAGGCCGGCCAGTAGCCGCGCGTTGATCTCGCCGCTCTGGCCACAGCAGGCACCGCAGTCCAGACCCGCTGCCTGAGGATTATTGGCGCTCTGGCTGCCGTGGCCGAGCAGCACCAACAGGGACGGCACCGGCCCGTTGAGCCCCATGGCCCTGAGAATGCGCTCGGCCAGGTCGACCTGCTGCAGCCGGGACATCGCCGGTAGCTGTGGTTGCAGCTGTTGCCGTTCGTGACGGCGCCAGGCGCTGAGTTCGGGCGAAGGCGCGCCACCGGCCAGGCCATAGGTCCGTCCCAGCAGCGCCCCGGCGTAGCCCAGCCCGACGCTTTCCACCAGGGTGAAGGTCGAGGCCGGCAGCCGCTCGAACAGCCGCCAGCGGCCCTGCCGCGCCAGGCGCCCCTGACGCAGCTGTGCCAGCTGGCGATCCCGTGTGGCATCGCCACTGCCCTCGCTGACCTGCAGTTGCGGCGCGAGCAGGCCCGGCAACTGCGGGCGCGTGGCACCGGTACCCAGCGGCGTATAGGCGATGGGCAGCCCGAAGAAGCCGGCGAAACCGCCGGTTTCCAATGTCGGGCAGGTCTGCTCCAGGGCGCGCCTGAGGGGCTCGGAACGTACGTCGATACAGAAGAACAGCTTGGCCAGCGGCACCGGGGGCAAGGCTGCCGGGATGCTCAGGCACAGCGCCTGCTGCAGGTGCTCCTGCCAGGCCAGCTCGTCGGCGCGCTGCCAGAGCTGCAGGGCCTGCCAGTTGGCCGAAGGCATCCGCTGCAAGCCCTCCTCCCAGGCCGCCCGCCAACTGTGCCAGCGGCTCTCGGCATCGCGCCGGCGATCATCCACCAGCCACTCCCAGGCCGCGCGGATGGCCAGCAGCTCCAGCACCGTCTGGTCGTCCTCGCCCTGCAGCCGCGCCTGCCAGCGCCGATAGGCGCACCAGGAGGCCCAGCCCAGGTTGCGCAGCAGCAGGCAGTCGAACCAGGCGGCCCAGTCTGGCGCTGGCAGTCCCAGGTGTTCGACCGCCGCCTCCAGGGCCGCTTCGGGTTGCGCGGGCAACGCTGCGATCCGCTGGTGCAGATCCCGGCAGCCACTGAGGACGCTCAGGCCCCGGTCGGCCAGCAGGCTGGCGCGCCAGGTCTGATAGAGCCCGCCACCCTCTGCCGGACGCCAATCCGCCTGCTCGTGATCGAACCAGGCCGCGCAGCTCTGCCCGATCTGATGGGTGATCAGCGCCGGCCAGCCCGGAAGCGGGATCCCCGGCTCGGCCAGATCTTCCAGCAGCGGCAGACCGTGGCCGACCTCCGCGGGGGCGTCCAGTGCCTCCAGCAGCCTTACCGGCTTGCAGGATTCCCCCTGCTCGGCCAGCGCCTGCTGCAGATGGCGCTCGGCGATGCGACCGTCCTGCCAGGCCTGGCGATAGTCGGCGGCGTCCAGGGTCAGGCGGCTGCCGGCGCGCTGCCAGAGCTGCGCGGCCACGCTCTGCCAGGCCTGATCGCGCCGCTCCCACAGCGGGTTGACGGCGATCATGCGATCCAGCGGCCAGGTCGGCGCGATGCGCGCACAGGCCTGGCGGGCCGCCTCGTGCAGCGCCTGGTGCTTGGGGCTGGAAAGCGTTTCGAAGGCAGTCATGGGCGGTCTCCAAGGGTTGCGCTCAGGGGCTGGGGCACACGTGCCGGCCACAGGCGGAAGGTCAGGCGGGTGAAGTGCTCATCCAGGTAGAAGCCGGCAAAGGCCAGCGGGTAGAGACGTTGCGCCAGGGCGCCGCGCGGCCGGGCCAGCAGCAGGCTCTGCAGCAGGTAGAGCCCGACCAGCATGACCATCGCCACCAGGGCCAGCGGCAGCGGCGCCGCGGCGAGATGCTGGCCGAGGATCCAGCCGGCCGCCTGATGCCACAGCAGGTAAGCGCCGAGCAGCAGGCCGAACATGAGCAAGCCATAGGCTGGCTGGTCGCGGCGCAGGGTCCAGGGCGCCAGGCCGATCGCCGGTAGCGTCAGGGCCACCAGGGGCAGCGCATGACTGGGCAGCAGCCAGGCCCAAAGCCCTTGCAGCAGCGCCAGCATCAGCGCGGCCACCAGCAGTGCGCGCACCAGCCCGTTCAAGTCGAGCGCCGCGGCTTGCGGCTGCAGGGCATGCTGGCGGGCGTGGGCGACCGTCTCACCCGCGGCCAGGAAGGCATGGGCCTTGTAGAGGGAATGGGCCAGCAGGTGCACCAGCGCCAGTTCGTACAGCCCCAGCCCGCATTCCAGCAGCATCAGGCCCATCTGCGCGCAGGTCGACCAGGCCAGGCGGACCTTGATGCTGATGCGGGTCATCATCACCAGCGCGGCCAGGACCGTGGTCAGGCCGCCGACCAGCACCAGCAGGCTCTGCGCCGGTACCGCGGCGGAAAGCAGCGGGGCGAAGCGCAGCAGCACGAAGCCGCCCAGGTTGACCACCCCGGCATGCAGCAGGGCCGAAACCGGCGTGGGAGCCTCCATTACCTGGATCAGCCAGCCATGCACCGGCAATTGGGCCGATTTCAGGATCACCGTCAGCGCCAGCAGCAGCGCCGCGCCCTGCAACTCCCAACCGAGCGCACCACCCGCCTGCACCTGGGCGTTCACCGCGGCGGGGATCAGCGCGAGCTGGCTGCTACCGTCGGCCTGAACCAGCAGCAGGGTCGCCAGCAGCAGGCTGACATCGGCCAGGCGGCTGGCGAGGAATTTCTTGTGGGCCGCGACGACCGCCTGCGGGCGCTCGGGGTAGAAGGTCAGCAGTTGGTGCAGGCACAGGCTGGACAGGATCCAGGCCCCGGCCATCAACAGCAGGTTGCCGCTGGTGACCACCGTCGCCACCGCCGCCAGGGTGGCGAGCAGGGCGAGCACGTAGCGCCGCTGCCCTGCTTCCCCTTCCAGATAGCGCCGGGAATACTCGATGATCACCAGCGCCAGCAGGCTGATGAGCCCGGCCATCGCCAGGCCGAGGCGATCAGGATGCTGGGTGCCGACGAACGCCTGTAGCCAGGCCGCCAGCACCAGCAAGACACCCAGATAACCCGCGACCCGCGCAGGTATCCAGAGTTGGCTCGGTGAAGCGAGGAAGACCGCGGGCAACAGCGCCAGGGCATAGACCCAGGGCAACAGTGGAGCGAGGGAAAACAGCAGGCCAGACATCGTGCACACTCCATGAACACCAGATGGCGACAGTGTCCGAATGTGTACGCATTATTTAAAATAGATTGATCAGAACTTAACGTTCACTTTTGAAGAACGAAGCATGCGCCGACTCAATTTCCATCACCTGCACTACTTCTGGGCCGTCGCCAAGGAAGGCAATCTCACCCGCGCCGCCGAGGCGCTGCATGTCTCCCAGTCCGCCCTCTCCACCCAGATCCGCGTGCTGGAAGACCAGCTCGGCCATCCCCTGTTCATCCGCTCCGGACGCAGTCTGCGGCTGACCGAAGCCGGGCAGTTGGTGCTGGACTACGCCGACACGATCTTCGCCCTGGGCAGCGAGTTGCAGGACACCCTGCAGAACACCCAGGAAGCCAACCAGACACTGCGCATCGGCTCCGTGGCGACCCTCTCGCGCAACTTCCAGGAAAACCTGCTGCGCCCCTTCCTCGGTCGTGAGGACCTGGTGCTGACCCTCGAATCCGGCAGCGTGGACGAATTGCTGGAGCGCCTGGCCCTGCACAAGCTGGACGTGGTGCTGACCAACCAGGCGGTGAGCGCCGACAGCCAGCGCACCTGGCAATGCCGCCTGCTCCATCGCCAGCCGGTGTGCCTGATCGGTCCACCGCGCCAGGACAGCCGCCCCTTCGACCTCCACCGGGACCTGCAACAGGCCCGCCTGATCGTGCCTGGGCGCAGCAGCGACGTGCGCAGCCAGTTCGACGTCTATTGCAGCGGCCAGGGGCTGACGCCGCGCATCTGCGCCGAGGTCGACGACATGGCCCTGCTGCGTCTGCTGGCCCGCGACTCCGGCGACCTGGCCCTGCTGCCCGCCGTGGTGGTGCAGGACGAACTGCGCAGCGGCGCACTGCAGCTCTACGCCGAAGTCCCCGAGATCGCCGAACGCTTCTATGCGGTGACGCTGCAGCGGCAGTTCAGGTTGAGCATTCTGGAGGAGTTGCTGGGGCGGGCGGCGGTGCCGGATGCCGTCTTGGCGCCAGAGCCGCTGGAAGCTGCGCCAGGAGACCCTGCCTGACCCCGCTATTGCGGCGGAGTCAGGCAGCTGTGCAAAGCGGAAGCGCTAGCCGCATTGGGCGTTGAAGCCCCGCCTCCCCCGCGACGCCGTCGCGCTCGCAAGCCCGGCGTCAGCCCAGCGTGACGGGCCGCGGTGCCAGTACCGACTGCCGTTTGGTATGCGCGACCGCAGGCGCCGTTTCCGGCATTCGCAGCGCACAGAAGGTGGAAATGACGCCAAGCGAACTGAACAGGAGCGCAGGGCCCATCCAGCCCACCACTGCGAACAGCCCGGTCGCGAGGAATGGCAGCAGGCCCGCGATCATGGAGGCCCCGTTGTAGCCCAGGGAAATACCCGAGGTACGCACATTGGGCGGGAATTGCTCGGTGAACCAGCTGGCTTCGACGGCGAAGATCGGATCGTGACTAAGCAGCAGGGACAGCGCCACCGCGACGATGACCATGACGAACACGCCACTGTTGATCAGCAGGAACAGGGGTATGCCGAATGCAATGGTGAACAGCGATCCCAGCAGGAACACCGGCTTGCGCCCGACCCGATCGCTCAGGGCACCAAACAGCAGGTGGCTGAGCAGGCCGAGTGCCGACCCGATCATGGTCCCCCAGAGCACGTTTTCCTTGGTCGCGACCCCCGCCAGCAGGACGTAGGAGAGCATGAAGCTGGTCGCCAGGTAGTAGCCCCCGGTCTCGGCGAGCCGCAGGCCGATGATCTGCAGGATCTTTCGCCAGTCGCTGCGGATCACTTCGAGCGCTGGCTGTTTCACCAGCTTGTTCTCCGCCTTCATCTTTTCGAATTCCGGAGATTCACTGACCCCCATGCGGATGTACAGGCCCACGCCGACCATCACCACCGACGCCAGGAACGGCGCACGCCAGACCCAGTCGCCCTCGAACAGCGCGCCGGATGCCAGGAAGGCGCCATTGGCCATCAACAGACCCAGCGGAATACCGATCTGCGGTACGGCGCCAAAGAAGCCTCTCCGGTGCGGCGGAGCATGCTCGCAGGCCATCAGCACCGCCCCGCCCCACTCGGCACCAAAGCCGATGCCCTGGATCATCCGGAGCAGGATCAGCAGCAACGGCGCGACCAGCCCGGCCTGCTCGTAGGTCGGCAAGGCGCCGATCAATACCGTGGCGCCACCCATGGCGAGGAGCGACCAGAGCAGAATGGCCTTGCGCCCGATGCGGTCTCCGTAATGGCCGGCGAGATAGCCGCCGAGGGGACGCATGAAGAAGCCCACCGCCATGGTGGCGAAGGCCGCGAGGATGCCGACGATGGGTTCGGTCGTATGGAAGAACACGCTGCCGAACCAACCAGCAGCGGCCGTCCCGTAGATGAAGAAGTCATAGCTCTCCACCGCCGATCCGATCATGGAGGCGAAAGACACTTTTCCGGCACTGTCCCGAGCCGGCATGGCCTTGCTATCTGAAGGGTGCATGGATAACTCCGCTACCTATTGTTGTTGTAATGAGGCAGGTGTCTGCCTCTGGTGGTGAGGCCGAGAAACGGTGAACCGTCGGCGCTAGCGCCAAGTCTCGATGACGCGACTGTCATCCCGCTGACCAAGTCCCGCGGCGGCCGCTGCCTGGAAACGGACATGGGCGGTGTCGAGCAGCGGTACCGCGGCCTGGCAGGCCTGGGCGGCCTCGGCGACCAGCCCACTGTCTTTCACGAAGATGTCCACCATGCTGGTCACACGGGTGTCCGTGCCTTCCAGCATGCGCGGGCCCCGGTCGCTAAGCATCCAGGAGCCGCCTGCGCCCTTCTCGACCAGTGCCAGCACCTGCTCCGGCTGCAGCCCCAGGGCGCGTGCCAGACTCAGCGCCTCGGCGGCCGCCACCAGGTGCACGGAGCACAGGTGCTGGTTGACCACCTTGATCGCCTGGCCATCGCCCACCTGGACGCCGGCATTCTTGACCTCGCCCATTGCCTGCAAGACCGGCTCGCAACGGGCTACGGCTGCAGACGCCCCCGAGGCGAAGATCAGCAGGCTTCCAGTAAGGGCGCGGGCTACCCCGCCGGTGACCGGTGCATCCACGACCTGAACGCCCAGCGCCTGAAGACGGCTCGCCTGCTCACGGACGGACGCCGGTCCCACGGTGCTCATGATTATCCAGTGCTGGTCGGAACGCAGCCCACTGCACTGGCTGACCAGGGAGGCCAACTGCGCTGGCGTTGCCACCATCACTACCACGACGTCGGCATCGATCAGCGCCTGCCACTCGGCGACCGCGTCCAGCCCTTCCGCTGCCGCCCGCTCACGCGACGCCTCCGACAGCTCGATGCCGATGATCCGGTGCCCGGCGCGCTGAATCTGTACCGCCATGGGCAAGCCGATGGCGCCCAGCCCTACGAAAGCTACGTTCATACTACCTCCTAACCCAACCAGCTCTGAATGCGGGCGACCATGGCGGCCGTAGAAATGCCGTAGCGATCGTGCAGAGTTGGCAAGGCGCCGGCGTCGAGGAATTGATCAGGGAGGGCGATCTGCCGAAACTCCGGGTGCACGCGGGCGCGCAACAACGTCAGCGCGACCGCCTCGCTCAAGCCGCCCACGGTGCTGTGATTCTCGGCCACTATGACCAGCCGTCCACTCCGGCGGCATTGCTCGATGAGGGTGGCCTCATCCAGCGGCTTGATGGTGGGTACATGCAACACCGCTACGTCGGCACTGCCGTCCGCCATGGCTTCAGCGACTTCCAGCGCCCGCATGGTCATGATGCCGCTGGACACGATCAGCACATCGCGGCCATCACGCAGCAACTTGGCCTTGCCCAGCTCGAACTGGTAGTCGTATTGGTCCAGGACCATCGGCACCTTGCCCCGCAGCAGGCGCATGTAGACCGGCCCCTGGTGAGCGGCGATGGCCGCGACCGCCTGGGTGGTATCCAGCGCGTCGCAGGGATCGACCACGGTCAGACCGGGTATCGCGCGCATCAGCGCAAGATCGTCGGTGGCCTGGTGGCTCGGGCCATATCCGGTGGTAAGCCCTGGCAGGGCCGCGCAGATCTTGACGTTCAGATGCTCTTCGGCGATGACCTGATGGATGAAGTCATACGCCCGGCGGGTGGCGAACACGGCGTAGGTCGTGGCGAACGGCACCAGGCCTTCCTTCGCCAGACCACCAGCCGCTGCCATCAAGAGCTGCTCCGCCATGCCCATCTGCAGGTAACGCTCGGGAAACTCCCGGGCGAAGATGTGCAGGTCCGTGTATTTGGAAAGATCCGCGGTCATCCCGACGATACGCGAATCCCGTTTGGCTGCCGCGATGAGCGCCTGTCCGAAGGGCGCCGCCTCGGTACGCTGCCCCTCGCTGGCAATCGAGGCGATCATCGCCGAGGTGGTGAGCCGTGGCTTTTTGAGAGTATCGACGCTCATGTCACTGCGCTCCCTGCTGATAGTGGCGATCGAGCACTTCGAGCGCCTGCTGCCATTCATGGGGCTCGACGCGAATGAAGTGGTTCTTTTCCCGAGCTTCGAGAAAGTCCACGCCCTTGCCCATCAGGGTGTCGAACAGGATGACCCGGGGCTTGGACTCGGTCAGCGCCATGGCGCTATCGAACGCCGCGAGCACGGCGGCCAGATCATTGCCGTCCACGCGCTGGACGTGCCAGCCGAAGGCCTGCCACTTGTCCACCAGCGGTTCGAATCCAAGGATGTCGTTGGAATCGCCGTCAGCCTGCTGTCTGTTCAAGTCCACCAGGGCAATGAGATTGCTCAACCCATGGTGCGCAGCCGACATTGCGGCCTCCCAGGTCGCTCCTTCGTCGAGTTCGCCATCGGACATGGAGTTGAAGACCCTCGCCGGGTTGTTCTTCAGCCGCAGTCCCAGCGCCATGCCAACTCCAATCGCCAGCCCTTGGCCAAGCGATCCACCGGAGATCTCCATGCCTGGCGTGTAGGTGGCCATTCCCGACATCGGCAGCCGACTGTCATCCGCGCCATAGCTCTCCAGCTCACTTTCGGGAATCACCTGCGCCTCCAGCAAGGCGGCATAGAGCGCTATCGCGTAATGGCCATGGGAGAGCAGAAACCGATCTCGACCCTCCCACTCAGGATCGCTGGGGTCGAGATCCATGGCGTGGCAATAGGCAACGGCCAGGACGTCAGCCCAACCGAGGGCCTGGCCCACATAACCCTGGCCCTGGACTTCACCCATACGCAAGGCAAAACGGCGGATGCGCCAGGCGTGATAGGCCAGACGCTCGAGCGGCTCCACTGCCGGAGCAGTGGCTACGGATCTTGTTGTCATTATGGATTCCTCGATGTGCAGATCCACTCACGACAGGTGCTTAGAATTCATGCTAAGCACGGCGAGTGGCCTGAAAACCAAGCTAACATCGAAAAAACCCGACCGACAAAGGAGTTTTTAACAGCAGTGGATGAATTCAGTTCACGTATGAATCGGCTTAGACGCGTGCCCTTGACGACCTTCAGAGTCTTCGAAGCCGCCGGCAGAACCGAATCCTTTGCCATGGCCTCCCAGGAGCTGGGCATCACCTCCAGCGCGGTCAGCCACTCCATTCGCAAACTCGAGGAAAGCATCGAACTCACGCTGTTCGAACGCAGCACGCGCGAAGTCCGCCTCACCACCAAGGGCCGCCTGTTGCTCGAACACGTTCAGCGCGGGCTGGGCGAGATGCATCGAGGACTTTCGCTCATTCAGACGGATGAACCGCCGCCGCTACGGCTGCACACCGCGCCCAGCTTCGCGACCCAGTGGCTATTGCCCAGGCTGCCGGATTTCGTGAACAAACATCCCCACATCGATCTGCGCTTCTCGGCGAGTACCGACTATGCACGCTTCGAGAATGACGACTTCGACCTCGACATCGTCTATGGCGAACCGCGGCAGGATTACTGCGAACACGTGCCCCTGGCCGTCGAGCACCTCACCCCGCTTTGCAGCCCCACGCTGGCCGCAGCCATCAAGGCGCCGCAAGACCTGCACCAGCACACCCTGATCCAGTGCGATGTGCAGATGCTGCAGTGGAAGGGCTGGTTCGAGGCCAACCACCTGCTCCCCGCCCACCACTATGCTCTGCGCTTCGACCGCAGTGCCATGGCGATTGCCGCCGCGGTCAATGGCATGGGCGTGGTCCTGGAATCCACGCTGCTGGCCGAACGGGAACTGCAGGAGGGTCGCCTGGTAGCCCCCTTGCGCAGCCTGACCCACGACATCCAGTACGTAGGCCACTTTCTCGCCTACCCCAAGAGCCGGACCCGCAAAGAAGCGGCGGAAGTCTTCAAGAAATGGCTGCTGGATGAGTTGGGTGTTCGTTGACCCGGCATAAGGCTCGCCTAGGTCGGCAAGAGCGCCGAGCGATGAGCTTCGCTCGGCGCTGCACCGCTACCTCACCACGCCATTGGCCTTGAACAACCAGGCAAAGGCCTGGTCCAGGGTCGGCGATGCCGTGTCGACAGGCTCGCGTGCGAGCTGCGCGGCTGTCCGCGCAAACACTTCCCTGACCCCGGGCAGCACCGCAACCGGCAGCTCGGCAGCCCGCAGTTGGCGTTCGGCCTCTTCCACTTCCTTGAGACGGCGCGGAGCGTGGACGACATGCGTCCTGATCAGGGCGCCGAGAAAGTCCCTGAGCGAAGCCTGGTCGATATCGCTCAGAGCATCGTGGAGCTTTTCCGTGACGCCCTGCTTCTCGGCCGCCATGAAGCACTCGATGGTCAGGGCTTCCAGGCCCTTGGTGAACACGCTGCGCAGGATTTTCAGGGCGGCCGCATCGCCTGCGGCGCCTCCCTCGACCGGCTTGAGCGGTGCACCGGCTTCGGCGAAGAGCGCAACCGCCCGCTCCAGGCCAATGCCGGCGCCCAGCAGATTGGTTTTCGCGTGCGTCAACGCAATGGCCCCCAGGATGGCCACGTCCACATAGGGGAGCGAGCGCTCGGCGGCGATGGCCGCGGCTCGCCTGATCTGCTCCGGATCCGCGGTGGTCATGTCGATGAACAGCGCACCCGCCTGCATAAGGGCAAGCGCCTGCTCGGCGACCGGGAGCGAGACGGTGCCGAAAACGCAGGAGACGACGACGTCACAAGCGGCCACCGCGTCCTCTATCGAGGTGACGAGTGCCAGGTCGTGTTCTTTCGCGAAGGCCTGGGCTCTGGGTGAGGGCTTGAGGTCACACAAGAGGATCTCGTGGCCCGCGGCCACCCAGGGGTGCGCATAGGTAAGACCCACTTCGCCTGCGCCGATAATCGCTAGCTTCATTTGTTTCTTCCGTAATCAATGGGCCGCGTAGGCGCCCCGGTAGGTTCCAGCGGCAATCTGCGCGAGCATCTCCGCTTCCTTGCGCTCGGTCGCCAGACAACGGTCGAGCAGCTCCGCCGCCTGGGCGATGGGAAAGGCGACAATGCCGTCATGGTCACCCACGACGAGGTCTCCTGGTGACACGATCATGTCGCCAATGCTCACCGGCACGTTGATCTCGCCCGGGCCGTTCTTGTAGGGCCCACGGTGATAGCCCCCACGCGCGAAGATGGGAAAGCTGCCCTTGCTGATCGTCGCCAGGTCGCGGATCGCCCCATCGACGACGACCCCCGCGGCACCGCGTTTTTCCGCGATAGCCGCCATGATGTCGCCCATCAGGGCGCGACTCAGATCGCCGCCGCCATCGACCACCAGCACCTGGCCAGGGACGAGGAGTTCCAGCGCCTGGTGGATCGCCCGATTGTCGCCGGCCGGTACTCTGACGGTGAGCGCAAGGCCCGCCATGGTGCCTTCGATCCGGTGGAAGGGTCGCAGCCGAGCGCCTGGAAGCCGGTCGAGACAGTCGCTGATGATCGAGGTGGAGGTGCGGGCGAAGGCTTCGACCAGCGCGGTCGGACGGGAAGCGATGACGTTCATGGGGGCTCCTCTTGTTGGATGACGTCGAGGATAGGCCGGTGGCCAAATAGAAAAAGCGATATTAAGGTATGACCACTCATGCCCCGAAGGAATGCCAATGGTCACGCTACGGCAATTACTGGCGCTGCACTGGATCGAACGGCTGGGTACGTTCGAAAGGGCTGCGGAACACCTCAACACCACCCAGTCGGCCATCTCGAAACGGGTGCAGGAGCTGGAGTCCTCCACCGGCCTGCAATTGTTCGATCGCTCGCAGCGGGGTGCCCGCTTCACCGCCGAGGGCGAGGAGCTGCTGGTCATAGCGCGGGAGATGCTCGATCTGAACGAGCGCATCACCTCGCTCAAGGACGGCAAGCACGTCACCACGCGCCGCCTGCGACTGGGCGTTACCGAACTCACCGCCTGGACCTGGCTGCCGCGCCTGGTCACACGACTGGTCGCGGACTTCCCCGGGCTGACCGTGGAACCCGAGGTCGACATGAGTCGCAACCTGCACGAGCGGCTGATGGACGACCTGGTCGACCTCATCGTGATCCCGGACACCTTCACGGCACCCGAGGTCACCAGCGTGCCCCTGGCGACCGTGGAGAATGCCTGGATGGCCGCGCCGGGACTGGTGCGGAGTTCAGGCGTGGTGAGCCTTGCCGAGCTGGCCAAGTATCCCATGCTGATGCAGGGCAAGAAGTCAGGGTCCGGCCTGTTCGTGAATCGCTGGCTGCACGCACGCGGCATAGAGCTGCCGAGGATCCTCTCCTCCGACAGCCTTACCGCCATGCTCGGCCTGGCCTCGGCGGGCCTGGGCGTCACCTATCTGCCGCGCGAGTGTTTCCGCCCGCTGGTGGACGAAGGCAAGCTCGTCATCGTCGAGACCGATCCCGAGCTGCCCCCGGTTCCCTACATGGCGATGTACCGCAACGACCGGCCCTCGACCTTCGTCGCCGAGATCGCCACGCTGGCGACACAACTCTGCGACTTCACGAAACAGTTGCAGCGTTAGCCCGGTATCGCCAGACCTTCCTGCTGCAGAAGCGGCGTGCAGCAGGTGGTTGCGAGCCGGAATCAGGATCGCGACGCCCTAGGTAGCAGAGGCCTCGACAGGCGCGGTAGCCGGCTCGGAAATGGTCAGCACGAAGGCCAGCGCGGCCAGGGAGCAGATGCCGAGGAAGATGAAAACTGCCGTCCAGCTGTAGCTGTCCAGCAGGAAGCCGGTGATCAGCGGCGCCATGGCACCCCCTGCCTGGCCCGCGCTGTTGACCACGGAAGCAGCCACCGGATAGGTCGTTCTGGTCGTCAGTCCCATCGAATAGACCGAGAACGACGAGTAGCCGATATTGAGCAGAAAGCCGGTACCGAACAGCAACAGACCGACCGCGAGCAACCCATTGGGCGCGTAAACCAGCGCGACCATCATCACGCAGGTCGCTACCGCGCTGATCATCATGGTCGGTTTGCGACGGCGGTCCAGGATTCGATCCGACAGCCAGCCGCCGACGATATTGCCAAGTACCCCGCCAACGAAGGGCAAGGACGCCACGAAGCCGACCTGCATCAGCTCGAAGTGCTTCACCTCACCCAGGTACTTGGGGAGCCAGGCCAGGAGCACGTTCACCACACCGGTCATGAGCAGGTAGCCCAGACCACACCCCCAGATGTTCCAGGATCTGAACACGGAACGGGACGTATCCAGGACGGGGGTGTGCTCATAGCGCAGCGCGCGGTCGAGTCTGCCGAAATCCCGGTGCTTACGGACCGACTCGCTGTGCGCAGTCGTCTGGTCTTCGATGTGCTCGGCTTCGGCGTCACTGACCTGCTTGCAGGCCCGCGGGTCATTGGGGACGAGCCACCACCAGAGCAAGGCCAGCAGCACGCCTGGCAGGGCGAAGGCGATGAACATGGTGCGCCAGCCATCGAGCAGAATCAGCGCCGCCCCCAGTGGCGGTGCGATCACCGCACCCATCTTCGCGGCGGACAGGAACGCCCCGGTAGCCGTGCCCTTTTCCCGCGGTGGAAACCAGCGGTTGATGGTGCTCAGCATCGACAGCGGCAAGGCAGCTTCTGCCACGCCTAGGGCCGAGCGATAGAGCTTGAGCATGCCGATGCTGTGGGAGGTACCGATCAGCAGCGTCACCAGCGACGTCAGCCCAATCGCTGCGGGAGCGACCACGCGCACGCTGACCTTGCTCAGCAGGAAGCCTGCCGGTATCTGACCCAGCGAGTAGAACAGGAAGAAGGCACTGACCAGCAGACCCACCTCGGCATTGGTCGCACCGAATTCCTTCTGGATATAGGGCAGGGCGATGCCGATATTGGCCCGATCGGCTGCAGCGAGCATGTACACGACCACGATGACCGCCAGTACCACCCAGCGGTAGCGGGTCCTGGACCGCGTCTGTAGCGCTGACCGTTCCGCTACTGCCGGCGCCGGCTTTGAAGCCAGGGATTCGGTCATGAGTCCTCCGATTTTTATGTTTATTAAAGGTGACGGAGGTTTTACGACGACCCATTAATGGAAAAAAGCGATAAAGAGGAACAGGCATTCATTCCCCTTTGGAATGCGCTTACGCCATATCCGGTGAGATGGCGATGCTTGAGCCCCTGGCGGCCGCAACTCCATCTGCCCCGTTGCGCTCCCCGCACCGGGATGCCGGCCGGAAACACGGATGCCCCTTAATCAACGGGCGAGTCTGTAGATCCTCTTTCCAGTTGATGGACTGGCGCCAACCACCCAGCACCCCAGGCGTGCCCTCCTCCCCCTCGCCCGCTACAATGCGCGCCTTGCCGTGCCACGCCTGATCGAGAAGAACCGCCATGTCCCTGCCCAAGCACCATCTGGAATTGCTCAGCCCGGCCCGCGATGTCGGTATCGCGCGAGAGGCCATTCTGCATGGGGCCGATGCCATCTACATTGGCGGGCCGAGCTTCGGGGCGCGGCACAATGCCTGCAACGAGGTCAGCGAGATCGCCGAGCTGGTGAAATTCGCCCGGCGCTATCACGCGCGGGTGTTCACCACCATCAACACCATCCTGCATGACGACGAGCTGGAGCCGGCGCGCAAGCTGATCCACCAGCTGTACGACGCCGGCGTGGATGCGCTGATCGTGCAGGATTTGGGCGTGCTGGAACTGGACATCCCGCCGATCGAGCTGCATGCCAGCACCCAGACCGACATCCGCACCCTGGCGCGGGCCAAGTTTCTCGACCAGGCCGGCTTCTCCCAGCTGGTGCTGGCGCGCGAGCTGAATCTGCAGGAAATCTCGGCCATCGCCGCCGAGACCGACGCGGCCGTCGAATTCTTCATCCATGGCGCCCTGTGCGTGGCCTTCTCCGGCCAGTGCAACATCTCCCATGCCCAGACCGGCCGCAGCGCCAACCGGGGCGACTGCTCCCAGGCCTGCCGCCTGCCCTACACCCTGAAGGACGACCAGGGTCGGGTGGTGGCGTTCGAGAAGCACCTGCTGTCGATGAAGGACAACAACCAGAGCGCCAACCTGCGTGCCCTGGTCGAGGCCGGCGTGCGCTCCTTCAAGATAGAGGGGCGTTACAAGGACATGGGCTACGTGAAGAACATCACCGCCTACTACCGCCAGTTGCTCGACGAGATCCTCGAAGACCGCACCGACCTGGCGCGCGCGTCCAGCGGCCGCACGGCGCATTTCTTCGTCCCCGACCCGGACAAGACCTTCCACCGCGGCAGTACCGACTACTTCGTCACCGACCGCAAGGTGGACATCGGCGCCTTCGACTCGCCGACCTTTACCGGGCTGCCGGTGGGTCAGGTGGAAAAGGTCAGCAAGCGCGACTTCATCGCCGTGACCGAAGAGCCGCTGTCCAACGGCGACGGGCTCAACGTGCTGGTCAAGCGCGAGGTGGTGGGCTTTCGCGCCAACGTTGCCGAGCTCAAGGGCGAATTCGAAGAAGACGGGGCGAAGCGCTATCGCTATCGCGTCGAACCCAACGAGATGCCCGAGGGGCTGTTCCGCCTGCGGCCGAATCATCCGCTGTCGCGCAACCTGGACCACAACTGGCAGCAGGCCCTGCTCAAGACCAGCGCCGAGCGCCGCATCGGCGTGCGCTGGCAGGCCGAGCTGCGCGAGCAGCGATTACAGCTGACCGCCATCAGCGAGGAAGGCGTGAGCGTCACCGTTGCCCTGGACGGTCCCTTCGGCATGGCCAACAAGCCGGAGCAGGCGCTGGATGGGCTGCGCGACCTGCTGACCCAGCTGGGCACCACCGAGTACCACGCGCTGGACGTGACCCTGGACGCCCCCCAGGCCTTCTTCGTACCCAATTCGCAACTCAAGGCGCTGCGCCGCGAGGCCATCGAGCAGCTGACCGCGGCGCGCATCGCCGCCCACCCGCGCGGCCGCCGCAAGGCCGAGACCAGTCCGCCGCCGGTGTATCCCGAGTCGCACCTGTCGTTTCTCTACAACGTCTACAACCAGAAGGCCCGCGACTTCTACCATCGCCATGGCGTGCAACTGATCGACGCCGCCTACGAGGCCCACGAAGAGCCTGGCGAGGTGCCGGTGATGATCACCAAGCACTGCCTGCGCTTCTCCTTCAACCTCTGCCCCAAGCAGGCCAAGGGCGTCACCGGCGTGCGCACCAAGGTCGCGCCCATGCAACTGGTCCACGGCGACGAAGTGCTGACCCTGAAGTTCGACTGCAAGCCTTGCGAAATGCATGTGGTGGGCAAGATGAAGGGCCATATCCTCGACCTGCCGCTGCCGGGCAGCCAGGCCGCGGCCAAGGCGCTGGCCAGCATCAGCCCGGAGGACCTGCTCAAGACCATCCGCCACAAGCCGACCGGGTACAGTCACTGAGCCCGGCAAGGCGCTCGGGACTGATCTGCACCGAGGTCTCGCACACCAGGTAATCACCCCCGGGGGCCAGGCGGCTGGGACGCTGTCGGTCACCCGGTCGGGCCGCCACTTCCTGCCTCCCTGAGCGCGACCGGCGCTCGATCCTCCCGCCTGTCCCTCTCCTTTACCACCTGCCGTCGAGGGTGGGCGAGCCCACTTTTTGTCAACTTGGCACCGCCCGCCGCAACCACCGGGCCAGAGGCGCTCGCGCTTGCTAGCCGATTGATCGGCACGCGCCGAACGGTCCCGAACCCTGAAAAAAAGTGCACGGCACCGCCGCAATGGACTCCAACCTGGCTGATGCCTGCCGCGGTTTCCTGGCTGAATGGCCGAGCCGGCGGACGGCGTCCTGTGTTCCAGTTGACCAAGAGCGCGCTGGGATAAAACGAGTCGCGACCGCGCCTGCGCGGCCGAGTCGTGGCGATTTCTGAACCGGCTAGAAGAACCCCTGCTTTATGGATCTCGGATTTTTCAACACCCTGCTATCGACCAGTCTGCTCGGCATCTCGCTGGCCAACTGGCTCGCCATGCTGTGCATCATCCTGCTCAGCTTCACCCTCGCCCGCACCATCATCGGCTTCGTCCTGAGAAATCTGCGGACCCGCGCCGAGAAACCGGGTGCCCATGTCAGCCATATCGCCATCCAGGTGCTCTCCAGCACCAGCAATACCCTGCTGTTGCTGGCCGCCATCCTGATCGGCGTGGGAATACTGGATCTCCCCGAGCGCTGGCTGACGCGGGTCAGCAGCCTCTGGTTCGTGGTGGCGGCCTTGCAGGCCGGGCTGTGGGCCAACCGGGCGGTGGCCCTGGCGCTGCACCATTACTTCGTCAAGCACAGCCAGGCCGACGTCTACCAGGGCAGCGCCCTGGCCACCCTGTCACTCTGGGGCGCCAAGGTGCTGCTCTGGGCCGTGGTCGGCCTGGCGATGCTGTCCAATCTCGGCGTGAACATCACCGCCTTCGTCGCCAGCCTCGGCGTGGGCGGCATCGCCATCGCCCTGGCGGTGCAGAACATCCTCGGCGATGTGTTCGCCTCCCTCTCCATCGCGGTGGACAAGCCCTTCGAAGTGGGCGACTTCATCGTCGTCGGCTCGCTGGCGGGCACCGTCGAGCATGTGGGCCTGAAGACCACCCGGATCAGAAGTCTGGGCGGCGAACAGATCGTCATGGCGAACGCCGAGATGATCGGCAGCACCATCCAGAACTACAAGAAGCTGCAGGAGCGTCGCATCGTCTTCAAATTCGGCCTGACCTATGCCAGCCAGCCGAAGCAGATCAGGCAGGTGACTGCCGCCCTGAAAGACATCATTCAACGGCAGGACAAGACGCGCTTCGACCGGGCTCATCTGCTGGCCTTCGGCGACAGCTCGCTGGACTTCGAGGTTGTCTACATCGTTCTGGATGCCAGCTACAACCTGTACATGGACATCCAGCAGGCGATCAATCTGGAGATGATGGAAGCCTTCGCCAAAATCGGCGTGCGCTTCGCCCTCTCCAGCAGAAGCCTGTACGTCGAATCCCTGCCCGGGGACTTCATGGCCGAGCGGGATCGGCAGGAAGAGAATGAGTCGGTTGGCCAGCACCGGCCAGTGATCCAGTAGGATTGCGCCAGGAACCCAGGGGTGCCGGCGCTGCCGTCGGGGCGTTCGTTATGGTGGACGCCTCGACGGCAGGCCCGGGCGAGCCGCCGGCTCAGACGCAGCGGCGAACTACCGTTCGGCTGCCGCGGGTGTGTGGCGCGCAACGCCAGCGTAGGCGTCGAGCATCCGCTCGCACCAGGCGGTGATGGGATCGTCCTGGGCCAGCAACGCCTGGGCACTGACGATCCGCGCCCACTGAAAGGCGCCGAAGACGATGTGATCGGCATAGGCCGGGGCTTCGCCGGCCAGGTAATCCTGCACCGCCAGGGTGCTGCGCAGGGGTTTCAGGACGTCGCGAAAGGCCTGCAGCGAGGTGTCGCGTTGCCCAGCCAGGGCCTCCAGCGACACGCCAAATGCCGCCTCGCGCGTCCGCTTGAAATAATCCTGGTCGGCTTCATCCAGCACCCCATGGACGTCGGGCAGGATCAACCGCGCCAGCGCCGGATGGACGCTGTCCGCGACCCATTGGTTGATGAAGCGCGTCGTTGCCTTGAGCGAGGCATCGCCCAACAGGGCAGGCCGCTCAGGGTACTGGCGATCCAGATACTCGGCGATGGTCCAGCTGTCACTCACGCACTGGTCGCCGTCGACCAGCACCGGCACCTTGCCCTGGCCGGAAAAGGCGATGGCCTCCTTCTCGTGGAAGCGCCAGGCCACGGTATCCACCGGCAACCCCTTGTGCGCCAGCGCCAGCCGTATGCGCCAGCAATAGGGGCTGAAGCGGCAGCTATCGTCGGCGCCGGTCAGTTCGTACAGACGTAAGGGTTGGGTCATCAGGAGGTTCCTTTTGGTTGTTCAGCAAGCCATCCAGAAACGGCAGCCCGCAGGAGGGTCGGACCAGCTCGGCGGCGGCTCTCACCTTGCTAGGACCACGCCTAGACCGCAAGAGTCCAGCTCGGGTGGGATCGCCAGGCCGCGAGCAACCGCTCCCCGACAGGGGACCCGAGGAATGCATCACCGCAGAAATCGGCCGCCGAGATGACTGTCATGGCCCGAGTGCCGACCGCTCGGAGACGGTCGTCAGGCAGAGGACCTGGCCTTCCAGAGAGGTCGGCTTACAGCGCTCAGCCACTTTCGCCGCTCCATCCATTCGCCAACCCAAGCCGTCAGACCGACAGGTCATGCCTGTCGATTTTCAATTATTTACCAGCGAACTGACCCGTTTCGCCGGGTACTGCCCTGCACAACGCCTGCCTACAATGGCCTCACAACAAGAAAAGCGCCAAGCGCGTGAGGACCGAACCATGTATCGCGACCACATCGTCAAACCCCGCGCGACAGACAGCCTTCCGTTCATGGCCGCGGTAGCCGCCGCCGTCTTTCTGCTGGCCTGTGTCTATGGCGTCGGCGAAGGCGGTCTGGCCCGTCTCATGGGACCGATCGTGCTCGACCTGGAAGCCCCCATGCTGCGCAACATCGCGGTCTCCGGGACGCTGACCCTTACCCTGATGCTGAACCTGTTCATCCTTGGCCGATTTCCGCTGAAGGCTCAGGTGGCCACCGTCTGGTGCGAGTTGCTGCTGCTGTTCCTGCTGTTCTTCGATACCTTCGATCTGTCCTACAGCTTCATCTTCAGCAAAGTCGGTTTCATGATCACCCAAGGGGTGTTCACCACCGTCTACGTCTCGGCGCTATCCATCGCCATCGCTTTCGTGCTGGCCTTGCTGGGCGCCACTGCGCGCCTTTCGGCCAACGGCTTCGCCGTCGCCATTGCGAGTTTCTATACCTCGTTCTTTCGCGGTGTACCGCTGCTGATCCAGATCTACCTGATCTACCTGGGCATTCCCCAACTGGGCTATGTCGTGGGCGCGGTGCCAGCGGGGGTGCTGGCACTGTCGCTGTGCTACGGCGCCTACATGACCGAGATCTTTCGTGCCGGGATCAGCAGCATCCCGCGCGGGCAGTGGGAGGCCTGCCGGGCAATCGGCCTCACGCCCTTCCAGGCCATGACTCGCGTGATCCTGCCGCAGTCGATGCGGCTCATCATTCCGCCGACCGGCAACCAGTTCATCTCGATGCTCAAGGACAGCTCGCTGGTGTCGGTGATCGGGGTCTGGGAGCTGATGTTCCTGGCGCGTACCCAGGGGCGCGCGGAGTTCCGCCACCTGGAAATGCTGATCACGGCCGCAGTGCTCTATTGGATGCTGTCGATCCTGCTCGAAACCGTGCAGGCCCGTCTGGAAAAGCGCTTCGACCGCGCCCATCGCTAACCCGGGAGCACCCCATGCATCAAACTTCGGCTTCATCCAACCTCAATGCGGCCGTCGCGGTACGCGATCTGCAGAAATGGTATGGCGACTTCCAGGTCCTCAAGGGGATCGACCTACACATCGGCAACGGCGAGATCGTCGTGATCTGTGGTCCCTCCGGCTCAGGAAAGTCGACGCTGATCCGCTGCCTGAACCTGCTGGAGGACTTCCAGCAGGGCGAGGTGCGGATCGCCGGCCAGGTGCTGACCCGCGAAGCGGCCAGCGTGGCCAGTATCCGCCGACAGGTCGGCATGGTGTTCCAGCAGTTCAACCTCTTCCCACACCTGACGGTGCTGGAGAACCTGATGCTGGGCCCGCGGCTGGTGGGCAAGCTCGACCAGGCCGAAGCACGAAAACTGGCCCTGCAATACCTGGCGCGGGTACGGATCGCCAACCAGGCGGACAAGTATCCCGGCCAGCTCTCCGGCGGCCAGCAGCAGCGGGTCGCCATTGCCCGGGCACTGTGCATGAAGCCACGCATCATGCTCTTCGACGAACCGACCTCGGCGCTCGACCCGGAGATGGTCAAGGAAGTCCTGGATGTAATGGGCGAGCTGGCTCAGGACGGCATCACCATGCTCTGCGTCACCCACGAGATGGGCTTCGCCCGCAGGGTGGCCGACCGGATCATCTTCATGGACCAGGGCCAAATCATCGAAGAGGCCCGTCCGGACGAATTCTTCGACAACCCGCGCCAGCCGCGCGCGCGTGAATTTCTCTCGCAGATCCTCAGTCACTGACCACCGCCGTTACACCCCTCACGACAACAACAAACGTGTATCCGGAGACATCACCATGATCCCAGCCACTCGTCTTCTCACCGCTGTCGCCGCCGCTGCCGCCCTGAGTGCCGCCCTGCCCTCCGCCTGGGCCGGCGCGACCCTGGACCGCATTCACCAGACCAAGGTCATGAAGGTGGCAACCGCAGCCAATTGGCCGCCGCAGTCCTTTCTTGGCGAGGACAATCAGCTGCGCGGCTTCGACATCGACGTGGCGACCGAGATCGGGCGTCGACTCGGGACCAAGGTGACCTTCGTGACGCCCGAGTACGGCATCATCACCGCCGGTCGCTGGGCCAATCGCTGGGATCTCTCCGTCGGTTCCATGACGCCGACGACCGCCAGGGCGCGAGTACTCGATTTCCCTGCCGTCTACTACTACACGCCCTATGTGTTCGCGGTGCACAAGGACGCGGCCAAGACGACGCTCTCCGCGCTGAATGGCAAGAAGATCGGCGTCGAAGCCGGTACCACTTCAGAGGATTACATCAACAGGCGTCTGAAGATCGATGCCGCCGATGTACCCGCGTTCACCTACGAGGTGGAGCCTGGCGAAGTCCTCACCTATGGCGACAGCATGGGGCCGCTCGACGATCTGCGCATGGGTAACGGCACCCGGCTGGACGCTACCCTGTCGGCACTGCCGACCGTGCTGGGCGCCATCAAGGCGGGTTACCCCATCGCCGCCGTAGCGGGCAAACCGGCCTACTACGAACCCCTCGCCATCGCGGTCGACAAGGGCGACGAGGCCTTCAACGCGGAGCTGGCCAAGGCCATCACCGACATGAAGGCCGACGGCACGCTCAAGCAACTCTCGCAGAAATGGTACGGCACTGACCTCACCCTGATTCAGTAACCATCGCTTCAGACACCCGTACCCGTCATGCGGCGGGTGCGTGGACCGCTGCTGCCCGAAAAAGGACACCCGCTGATGGCTGCCTACAGCAACAACTATTACACCGGAACCATGCGTGCAACCACGCCACGCGCGCCTTTGCTAGGCGATGTGGCGGCGGACGTCTGCGTCATCGGCGGCGGCCTGGCCGGTCTGAGCACGGCCTGGGAGCTGCTGGCGCGTGGCCGTTCGGTGGTCTTGCTGGAAGCGAATCGCGTGGCGTGGGGAGCCTCCGGCCGAAACGGCGGATTCGTCCTGCAGGGCTGGTCGGAAGGCCTGTCCGCGATCGAACGGCGCTGCGGCCGTCAGACCGCGGCCGCCTTGTTCAGGCTGTCGCTGGAGGGTGTCGACATCGTCCGGGACACCATCGCCCGCCACCAGTTGCCCGGCTGTGCACCCACGGCCGGCAAGCTCAGCGTGGTGCGCTACGAGGATGGCATCAATCTGCAACGGACCCGCGATCGCATGGCGCGGGACTTCGACTTCGAACTGGAGTATCTGGACACCCAGCAGATCCGGGAGCGTCTGAAGACCGACCGCTATTTTCAGGCGCTACGCGACACCCATGGCTTTCACTTCCACCCCCTGAACTACTGCCTGGGCCTGGCGGAGCTATTCGAGGCCGGCGGTGGCGTGATCCACGAGTGCACGGCCATGCGCGAGGTGGTGAGCCAGGCGGACCGTCACCGGGTCACGACCGACCAAGGCTCGGTGACCTGTCGCGACGTGGTCTACTGCTGCGGAGGCTATGGCGGTCCGGAATTCGGACGACTCCGCCGCGCCTTCCTGCCGATCGCCACCTACGTGGTGCTGACCGAGCCTCTGGGCGAGCGGCTCGCGAGTGCCGTGACCACCACGGATGCGGTCGGCGACAACCGACGCGCCTCGGACTACTACCGCATCGTCGAAGGCGATCGTCTGCTCTGGGGCGGGCATATCACCACTCACAACCTGCAGGACGAGCAGCGGCTGGGGCAATTGCTCACCCGCGACATCCTCGCTGTCTATCCCCAGCTGCAGGGTCTGAAGATCGCCAAAGCCTGGTCCGGACTGATGGGCTATGCGCGCCACAAGATGCCGCACATCGGTCGCCTGGCGACAGGGGTATGGACCTGTACTTCATTTGGGGGCCATGGTATGAACACCGCACCGATCGGGGGCCGCGTCATAGCGGAAGCCATCTGTGGCGAGACGGATCGTTATCGGCTGTTCTCCGCCTACGGCCTCGAATGGAATGGTGGTCCGGTCGGACCAGCGGCCGCGCAGACCGTCTATGCCTATCTCAAGCTGATGGACAGATTTCAGGAAGCCCGGGCGCACGGACACCGTTGAGCCGAGGAAAGGTCATGGATGCACGCAACACCGGAGCGCTGTTTCAGCTGACCGAGAAGGATCGGCAACTGCTGGCGCTGCTGCAGGCCAATGCCCGCGAGCCCACCGCGGCCCTGGCGCGCAAGCTTGGCGTCTCACGCTCCGCCGTACAGGAGCGGATCACCCGCCTGGAACGGGCTGGCGTGATCACCGGCTACAGCGTCCGCATCGATCAGGATCGCCTGCAGCAGGTGATCAACTGCTTCACCATGACCTCCTGCACCAACAAGAGCTACACCGATGTCATGACGCACCTGCGCAACATGGAAGCGGTACAGGCCGTGTATGCCGTGTCGGGTGAATCCGACTTCATCATCCACCTCGCCACCCATACGCTCGGCGAGCTGAATGCGGAGCTCACCCGCATCAACATGATCAAGGGTGTCGCCCACACCGCTTCGCACATCGTGATGGAAACGAAGTTCAGCCGGAAACTGACGATCTGAACGGGCGCAATCGTGCCCAAACCCAGTCTCGATAGCCATTTCCCTCGCCAGTGGCTCATGTATCGCCTGACTGCATTGCAGCAACCGACGGCATACCCCAGCTCGGCTCCCCCGACAGCCGTCCACCCAGGCTCTCGACGACCTCCCACCTCCTGGCCATGACGAACGCTGTACTCGCCGGACGGACTCTCCATCTGGCTGGCGAAGGTCGCTAGGCAAGCGACGCTCGCGGGAACATGCCCACAGACCGGGCTCTCCTCCACCGTATCGGCTACAGTTCAGCCAACCCTTCGCCTGTCGCGAACGCCTGGCACCGGAAGAGCCACGCGTGAGCCAAGGCGCGCAGAGCACAACAAACCAGGAGTCTCACATGGAGCAGGACAACCAGGAACAGGACTACATCACCTCGCTGGAATCGCTGGAAAGTCTCTACGGCGAGGTTGCGGCACCCTCGATCCTCAAGGAAACAGACCACATTCACCCTGCCTACCAGCCCTTCATCGAGGCGGCGTCCTTCGTGGTATTAGCCTCCTCAGGGCCCCAGGGACTGGATGCCTCGCCGCGCGGCGATGCGCCCGGCTTCGTGCAGGTCGAGGACGCCAGGACGCTCTATCTGCCGGATCGCCGGGGCAACAATCGCCTGGATACGCTGCGCAACATCCTCCAGGATCCCCAGGTAGCGCTGCTGTTCCTGATTCCCGGCATTGGCGAGACGCTACGGATCAACGGCACCGCCCGTATAGCCGTCGATCCCGCGCTGCTGGCGCGCTTCGAGGTCAAGGGTCAGCGCCCGCGGACGGTACTGGAGATCAAAGTCAGCAGTGTCTACTTCCAGTGCAGCCGCGCGGTGATCAGGGCCGGCTTGTGGGATGCCACCAGGCACCTGCCGCGCAGTGCCCTGCCCTCTCCCGGGTCGATCCTCAAGCAGCTATGTCCGACCCAGATAGACGGCGATGCCTACGACCGGGCCCTGCCGCAGCGCATCGCCAACACCCTCTACTAGACTAACCCACCCTGCTTCAGACCCAGCAAGGACCCGCCATGACCTTCACGGATATTCTCGTCCCCACCTACACGAATCTGCTTGGCGCCCTTTCGGCCTGGCTCGGCAAGGCCGAGGCCCAACGGCCGGATGGCACGGCCAAGACGCTGCTGGCCGCCCGCCTGGCGCCCGACATGTTTCCCCTCGCCACCCAGATCCGCTTCGCCTGCGTCCAGGCCCAGGAAGGAATGTTGAGACTGCACGACCAGGCCTTTCCGCCCGAACTGACAGACTTGCTCAACGAAGGCCGCAACGCCGGCGAACAACCGGGCACCCTCGCCCAGGCACAGACCCGCATCCGCGAAACCCTGGACAGGATAGAGGCGATCTCAGGCACAGGCCTTTCCATCCAGGAAGGCGCACCGGTCGCCCACGAACTGCCCCAGGGCCTGGTATTCGACTTCACGGCCGAACAGTACGTCCGCGACTGGGCCCTGCCGCAGTTCTACTTCCATGTGATGACTGCCTACGCCATCCTGCGCGCCCAGGGCGTCGAGCTGGGCAAGGCCGACTATATCGCCCATGTGTTGCCCTACCTGCGCCCTGGGGCGTCGTCCTAGCCGCCAGGCGGCGAACGCCCAAGGCAGCCCTGGCGATCAGCTGACCGCCAGGCGCGGCATGAGCCTCAGGGCCGCGTACTGCAGCAGCATGATGGTCTTGCCGTCGCGCAGGATCCCGGCATCGATCATCGCCAGCGCCTCCTCCAGGTCGACTTCGAGCACGGCGATGTCCTCGCCCTCCGCGACATTGCCACCGCCGGCCGACGTGCGATCGCCCGGAGCGTACTCGCCGACGAAGAAATACAGCCGCTCGGTCACCGAACCGGGGCTCATGAAGGCCTCGAACACCTGCCGCACTTCCCGCACCTGAAAGCCCGTCTCCTCCTCGACCTCGGCGCGGATGCGCACCTCGGGCTCGGCGGCGTCGAGCAGGCCGGCGGGCGCCTCGATCAGCAGGTCGTCGTGCCCGTTGACGAAGGCCGGATAGCGCAGCTGGCGCGTCAGCACCACGGTACGCCGCTGGGGATCGTAGAGCAGGATGGTCGCGCCATTGCCGCGATCGTAGGTCTCTCGCGATTGCCGCTGCCAGGTGCCGTCACTGCGCAGGAAGGCGAAGGTGGTTTTCTTCAGCACGAACCAGTCGTCAGATAAAACCTCGACCTCTTCGACACGAATACGCGGGGCGATGCTCATGGGCAGTCCTCTGGGTTGGCGAGCGGTGTTTACCGCCCTGGGGCTTCGCGCTAGAATTCGTGCAGTTTCGTGCAACGTCAAGAATTTTCGTGCAGGAGTCCCGGATGCTTACCCGTGAACGCAAGGCGCTTATCCAGCAGGTACTGCGCCAGGAAGGACGGCTGGTCGCCAAGACCTTCAGCCAGCAGCTGGGGGTCTCGGAAGACACCATTCGCCGCGATCTGCGGGAACTGGCGGCTGACGGTGTGCTGCAACGCGTGCATGGCGGTGCCTTGCCGGCTTCGGCGGCGGTCGCGGACTACGCCAAGCGCGAAGAGGCTTCCACGGCCAGCAAGGTGGCCCTCGGCCGGGCGGGTGCGCGCTTGATCCAGCCAGGGCAGATCGTCTTTCTCGATGGCGGCACGACCAATGTCCAACTCGTCCGCCAGTTGCCCAAGGATCTTGCGATCACCGTGGTAACCCATAGCCCGAACATCGCGGTGGAGCTGGTCGAGCATCCGCTGATCGAGGTCGAGCTCGTGGGCGGCCGCCTGTTCAAGCATTCCATCGTCACCCTGGGGGCGGCCTGCGCGGAGGCCATCGCCCGGGTGCGGGTCGACAGCTACTTCATGGGCGTGACCGGTCTGCATCCGGAAACCGGTGCCACCACCGGCAATGCCGAAGAAGCGGCGATCAAGCGGATCATCAGCCGCCAGGCGGCGGAGACCCTGGTCCTGGCGACGCGGGAAAAACTCGGCGCGGCCTCGCCCTACGGCATCATCCCGCTGGCCGACATCAGTACGCTGATAACGGATGCGGCGCCTGACGATGAGGTGCTCGGCGCGCTGAGCGCTGCAGTGTCCGTGATCCATGCCTGATGCCCGACTACCGGGAGTGGCGACTCGCCCCTCCATCGCCGCCCCCCACTGCACCCAAATACCGGAGTCGCTTATGGCCAAGGCCGTGACCACCCTTCCGTCTGAAGGCGTGTCGGTGCCGCAACGCATCGTACCCTTTCCCACCTCGATCAGCGCGCCGGCGAGGGCTGCGCTGCAACGCCTGGTCACTGCCCAGGGGCTTCCGGTCAATGCGCTTCAGCCGCTACCGCCGTTAGCGGACAAGGCAGCCTGGCAAGCGCTCAAGGACCAGGTGAACGACCACTATGAGGTGGCGGTGAAAGGCATGGCGAGCCATCCCCGCGCCAGTGTCGACACCCTGATCCTCGGTGAAACCGAAATCCATGTCGCCACGCCTGAAGGATCGGCACACCCCCAGCGAGCCTGTATCGACCTGCACGGTGGTGCCCTGTTGTTCGGCGGTGGCGAGGCCTGCCGCGTCGGCGCGCAGCAACAGGCCGACCGCTACGGCGTTCGGTGCTTCGGCGTGGATTACCGCCTGCCGCCTGACTTTCCCTATCCTGCCGCGCTGGATGACTGCCTTGCGGCCTATCGGCATGTGCTGAGCCAGTACTCGCCTGCCGATATCGTTCTCATCGGACGCTCGGCGGGTGGCAACCTGGCGCTGGCGACGCTCTTGCGCAGTCGCGACGAAGGTCTGCCGATGCCCGCCGGGCTGGTGCTGCTGTCGCCGGAAGTCGATCTGACCGAATCCGGCGACAGTTTCCACACCAACCGCCATGTGGATGTGATGCTGCCCCTCCCCCTGATGCCCATCAATCAACTCTATGCGGGCGACGCGGATCTCGCCCACCCCTATCTTTCGCCCTTGTTCGGCCAGCTTGAGGGATTACCGCCCACCTTCCTGCAAACGGGCACCCGCGACCTGTTCCTGTCCAACGCGGCGCGCTTGCATCGTGGGCTGCGCCGCGCCCGGGTGCCTGTCGAGTTCTACCTCGGCGAAGGCATGCCCCACGGCGGTTTCATGGGCGGAACAGCAGAGGATGACGACCTGGCCCAAGAGATTCGCGGCTTCGTCGAGGCCCTTTGGTGCCGCCAGGCGTGATCGCCGAGCGTTGCCTAGCGTAAGCGCGAATGCTCGCCTGCCAGGGCGATCAGGGACGTGGCACGCTCAATCTGTTCGGGTGCGCCGCGTGGCGGCCACAGCCCTGCCGCATAGTGCGTTGCTCGCAGGTCGAAACGCTGCTGTATGGATTCGAAGCCCCAGATGTGCGTGATACGTAGGGGTCCGTCCAGGGCGACCATGTTGGTCACCAGGTGATCGGTATAGGCTTTTGCCGGCTCCAGCGCTGCCTGCCAGGCGGCGAGCGTAATTGGCAGGCCACCCGGTTTTAACCAATAGGTGCGAAATTCGTAGAGGCCGCCATGGGCGCGCGGTTCGATGGCCGGAAGAAAGTCGAAGGCCTGGTAGCTCTCCTGCCGCACGGACCGGATCAGCCCCCCGTCCTTGAATGGCTGGGCACTCTGGTTGTAGCGCTGGCGTTCCGTCGCCAACTCGTCATAGCTGGCAAAGCTGCGCAAGATCAGGACCACGCCGAGCTCGCCGATTTCGGAATGCCAATAACCCAGGACAGGTCCGGCGTCCGCGCCTGCCATCCAATTCACGGCCACGGCCGAGATCCTCGGCAGCTCGAGTAGTGGGCCCGACAGCTTGGTCAGCTCATGGATCATGTTGACGTCTCCCTGCACGAATCAAGGTCGACAATCAGGCGTGCCTTCATGAGGCCAACCAGGAGCCGCCCAAAGACTGCACGAGCACCGAGAGAATCGCTGCAGCGATTCATAATGCCAGCACATCTTCAGACCCCGTGGCAGACCCGCACTACACTGTTCCCTGCCGGGCGGCTCGAGCGATCTGGCCGGCATCCGCCAGCTGCTCCACCTTCCAGCAGGTATCAATCAGTGCCGAGGTCTGCTTGGCTGGCAGGATGCCTTCGGCGAGGTCACTGAATTTGGCTTCGAGCTGCTCGTCGGTCATGGGCACCTCCACGCTGCCGATGGCGTGCTCGATATATTTATGCAGCTCGCGGCCATCCTTGAGCACGACGATCATGTCCACCTGCTGCGGCTTGATCTCAGGATCGACCGTGGCCATCACCTTGCCTCGCAAGGCAACCACTGCGGGATCCTGCACCGCTTGATCGCTGTATTGCCGCTCCCCCGCGGCGCCCTGGATCAGCGCGATGGCCACCGAGTGGTAGATGCTGAACTTGCCTTCCAGGCCCGTCGTGGGGGTCTGCTTGCCGGTCAGTTCCAGCACCAGGGGATGGACGCGCAGGCGCACCTCGGCGATCTGTTCGGGCTTGAGCTGATACTGGTTGCGCAGCTGGATGGCCGCATCCAGCGCCGGATGGATGACGATGCCACAGGCGAAGGGTTTATAGGTGTTGAGGGCTGCTTCGTAGCGAGTACCGAGGCCTTCGGTAATCTGCGCGAAGTCCTGCTTGGTGCTGATGGTGTGAGCCCAGCCGCGCTTGGCTTCGAGCATACCCTGGGAACTGGTGAAATCCTGCCCCGCCAGCAATGCGGCGAAGAGCCCGTTGCTGGCCGCCCGACCGGGATTGAAGCTCTTGTTCATGGAGCCGAAGGATTCCCGCAAGCCCACCGGCTGGGACGCGGCCAGGCCCAGCGCCCAGACCATCTGCTGCTCACTGAGCCCCAGCAGCTTGCCGGCCGCCGCCGCCGCGCCGAATACCCCCGCCGTGCCGGTGATATGCCAGCCCACATCATAATGATTGGGGTAGACGGCATTGCCGATGCGGCACTCGGTTTCCACACCCAGCACGAGGGCATTCAGAAAATCCGCTCCCGTCACCGGCCGGTACTCGGCCAGCGCGAGGATGGCGGATACCACCGGTCCTGCGGGATGGATGATGGTTTTCAGATGGGTGTCATCGTAGTCGAAGATATGACTCGCCACGCCGTTGAGAAAGGCGGCATTCATGATGTCGAGTCGCTCGGTCCGGCCGAGCAGACTGGCCTGCTCAGGCCCGGAGAACGGCTGAAGCGCACGCAGCGCGCGAACGACCGTTTCATGATGCGAGCCGCCTACGGCGACACCCACCCAGTTGAGCAGAGTCCGTATCCCTTCCTTGCGCACCTTCGCCGGCAGGTCTTCGAAGCGAGCCTTGACCAGATAGGCCGCCAGGATACGTGTAGTGCCCTCGCCCTCCCTGGCTGCCGACGGGGATGCGACGGCTGGGGCGGCTGGGGCGGTATTGGCTGCCAGGGAAAAGCGGGGCACGGCAGCGGCGGCCGAGGCGACGGCGCTGAGCTTGAGCAAGGTGCGACGATTGAAGGGAATCATGCAAGGCTCCGATGTTGTGGTTTTGGTGGGCGTTGCGCGCCTGCACAGCATGAGTCAGCAGCCCGCTAAACTTAACTGCATTTATCAAATGGACCCATGCATGAAAAACATGAATGTTGATATGGGTGATCTGCGTGCCTTTGTCGCCGTCGCGGATCTTGGCAGCTTCGCCGCTGCCGCACGGGAGCTACATCTGTCCCAACCTGCGCTGTCCCGCCGCATCATCAAGCTGGAGACCAGCGTTGGCGTCCGCCTGCTCAATCGCACCACGCGCCGTATCGAACTCAGCGCGCCTGGCCGAGCCTTTCTCGGGCGCGCTCGGCAGGTTCTCAACGACTTCGACGAGTCGCTGCTGGACGTAACGGATGCGGCGAACCGTCTGACCGGCGAGGTCACCCTGGCTTGCGTCCCCACGGCGGTCAATCAGCTCTTGCCCCAGGTGCTCGAGCAGTATCAACAGCAGTATCCGCGCATTCTGGTGCGGCTGATGGACGAAGGCGCCAGTGATGTACTGACCCGAGTGACGCGTGGCGAGGCGGACTTCGGCATCAACTACCTGGGTGCCCAGGAAGGCAATCTGGTCTTCGAACCTCTGCATGAGGACGACTTCGTGCTGGTCTGCCGCAGCACTCATCCCTTGGCTGCGCGCGCTGCAGTGCGCTGGGCAGAGCTCGATGGTCACAGGTACATCTCAGTCAACAAGGCCAGTGGCAATCGCATGCTGCTGGATCTGGCCCTGGCCAAGATCCCCAACCTGCCCAAACCGGTTCTGGAAGCGCGACACGTTAGAACCGTGATCGATCTGGTGGCCGCCGGACTGGGCGTGGCCACGGTACCGCGTCTGGCCATTCCCAGCAGTGCGCTCGACACCTGTCTGGTTGCCGTGCCCCTGGTTGAACCCTCCATCACCCGTTCACTGGGTATCGTTACCCGGCACGGCCAGCTACTTAGCCCAGCTGCCCAGCGTTTGCGCGAGCTGCTCAAACAGCAGGTAGCTGCAATCTAGCGCCCCATCCCGTCGCGCAATGCAGAACGGTCGATCACGACGAATCGAGCCAGGAGGCTAATCCAGGGTCCAGTGCGGTCCACCCGATTTGGTTGGTCTTCTCGAAAAAGCTATTGCAACAACGTTTATTGGCCAAACTTCAGGAAATTTCGGCGAATTGGCGGCCATTTGTAAATGCGGCAAAGAGCCACCATAAACTTCCAGATATTGGATCCGAAAGCCTGACTATTGACGTCACTATCCTGTCGTCGCTTGCAGCTAGCCGTGACCGCTAGTCCTTTTCCGAGGAGCTTTCAGATGTTCAAGAATTTCCGGATTGGCACCCGCCTCATCGTGTCCTTCATCGCCGTGGCGTCCATCAGCCTGGTGGTGGGATTGGCGGGCCTAAGCAACAGCAGCCAGATCAATGATTTGGCCACTCAGCTTTATCAGAACGAGCTGCTCGGCCTTTCCTACATCAAGGAGGCCAACATGAATCTGGTCTTCATCGGCCGCGCGCGCAGCAACTACCTGCTGGCAACCTCCGAAGAGGATCGCACTCGTGCCCAGGCGGAGGTCAAGCTGGGCCTCGCCAACGTGCGGGACAATCTCGCCAGGGCCCGCCCCCTGTTCAGCAGCGAGGCATCGGCCGCCAATTTCCGGCAGATCGACGAGCTGCTCGGCAGCTATACCTCTCAGCTGGACCAGGCCATGGCGATCGCCGGCAAGCGGACGCTGCGTGATGCCGATCCTGAGCTGGACAATCAGCTGGTCAGTGTCCGCCGTTTTGGCGACCAGGTGGGCGTGCTGATGACCGACCTGTCCAAGCGCAAGGAGCAGAACGCCAGCGATGCCAATGACCTCACCGACCAGATCTATGCCCGCAGCCGGGTCATGCTGATCGGCATCATCGCGGTGGGCGTGGCCTTCGGCATCCTGCTCGGCTTCCTGATGAGTCGCAGTATCACCCGGCCCCTGCGCGCGGCCGTCGCGATCGCCGATCGCCTGGCGGCAGGCGACCTCACCCAGCGCATCGACGCCGAGGGCCGGGACGAGACCGCCGCGCTGCTGCGCGCCATGGACGGCATGAACCAGCGCCTGTCGCAGATCATCAGCGACGTCCGCAGCGCCTCCGATGGGCTGGCCAGCGCCTCGGAGGAGATCTCCGCCACCGCCCAGAGCATCAGCCAGGCCAGCACCGAACAGGCCGCCTCGGTCGAAGAAACCAGCGCCAGCGTCGAGCAGATGTCGGCGTCCATCGCCCAGAACACCGAGAACGCCAAGGTCACCGACGGCATGGCCGGCAAGGCCAACCGCGAGGCGAACGAAGGCGGCCAGGCCGTCAGGGACACCCTGGTGGCCATGAAGACCATCGCGGCCAAGATCAGCATCATCGACGACATCGCCTACCAGACCAACCTGCTGGCCCTCAACGCCGCCATCGAAGCGGCGCGGGCCGGCGAGCATGGCAAGGGCTTCGCCGTGGTGGCCTCCGAGGTGCGCAAGCTGGCGGAGCGCAGCCAGGTCGCCGCCCAGGAGATCAGCAACGTCGCCCAGGGCAGCGTGGCCCTGGCCGAGCGTGCCGGCGCGCTGCTGGACGAGATGGTGCCCTCCATCAGCAAGACCTCCGACCTGGTGCAGGAGATCACCGCCGCCTCGGAAGAACAGACCTCCGGCGTCGAGCAGATCAACGGCGCCATGCTGCAGCTCAGTCAGGTCACCCAGCAGAACGCCTCGGCGTCCGAGGAACTGGCCGCCACCGCCGAAGAGATGAGCAGCCAGGCCGAATTGCTCCAGCAACTGATGGAGTTCTTCACCCTGAACAGCGCCCTGGGCGGGCCGGACCTGACGCACCCCGCTCCCAAACGCTCGGGACCGGGACTGGCCAAGCGCGCCGCTGCGCGGATCGACAGCTCGCGGCATGCCACCCAAGGCGGCATACCCGTGGGCTATGCCCGCTTCGAAGAACCGGCCTGAGATCGGTCCGGCAGCCCGTCGCCCTTCGACGAGGGTGTTCACCCCGAGTGGGCACCTTCGCTGCCAAGGCGGCCGGCGGACGCATTCAGGGTCCCTGGCCGCGCTATCTGCCTGAAAGTCTCAGCTGCGTACGCCAAGAAAGGCTTTCAGCTGAAGCACGATAGGCGTGACTTCTTCTTTAGTGGTGAAGCCGATCCGCGGCCAGTCATAGCGACTGTCGCATTCGGTGGCGTGGCCACTGTCGACCTTCAACTGCCTGAAGAACTGGCGGGTTTCGACGATCCCTCGGCCCGCGCGCCTGGCGTGGGATTCGACCTCGAAGGCAATCTCGCCCCGATTGCCCTCGGCCAGTCCGGCGACCGGCCGATACAGGAAGATCTGGCCGCGTTCGGCCTTTACGCACCTGAAGCCCTGCCCGCTTTCCAGCTCGTACAGCGATCCGTAGACCTCCGTCAGCAATCTTCTGGCGGTCTCGAATACATAGCTATCCATCTCTTCCGCCCCCTAGTTTTCGGCACAGGCTCACCGCAACCCCTGCTTGAGCGCAGATGAAGAGGAAACCCTAGCAGTCGCCCAGGAATTAACTCCCGCCGGAAACATCGCTTCACAGTTGCGCGACCTGGACCAAGAGGAACGGCCGTTCGTGCTGGCCCTGACTACGGGGTTTTCAGCATCTCCCGAGCGGGGAATCGGTTTTCGCCGGACGCGCCGATGCGCTACGCGCTGATCCAGCGTCCGGCGCGGACCCTCAGCGAGTAGCGACAGGTATTAATGCGGAGCGGACGATCAGCCCGGCGGGCCAGCGAACAGGCCCGCGCCGGCGGTCCGGACTGAGCTAGCCCTTGAAGCCCTTGCCCACCAGATAGACTTCGCGCGAGCGGGGACGCGAGGCTTCGGGCTTGCGGATCGACACCTTCTCGAAGGAGGTGCGCACGTCCTTGAGGAATTCGTCGGAGCCTTCGCCCTGGAAGACCTTGACCACATAGTTGCCGCCGGGCTTGAGTACCTGGCGCACCATGTCGAGGGTCAGCTCCACCAGGTACATGGCCGCCGCCTGGTCAGCCGCCGCGACCCCGCTGATGTTGGGGGCGATGTCGGAGACGATCAGGTCGGGCTGGCGCCCTTCGAGCATGCCGAGGATCTTCTGGAAGACGGCATCCTCGGTGAAGTCGCCCTGCACGAAGTCGACGTTGTCGAGGGCCCCCATCGGCAGGATGTCGGTCGCCACCACCCGGCCCTTCTCGCCGACGATGCCGCCCGCCACCTGCGACCAGCCGCCCGGGGCCGAGCCCAGGTCCATGACCAGCATGCCGGGACGGATCAGCTTGTCCTTCTCGTTGAGCTCGATCAGCTTGTAGCTGGAGCGCGAGCGCAGGCCGTCTTTCTGAGCGCGTTTGACGAAGGGATCGTTGACGTGTTCATCCAGCCAGCGACGGCTGCTTTTGGATCTTTTCATGTTGGAACTACCACGGGAAAGCGGGTGAGAAGCGGCCGTTCGCCAGGTCTGGCCGGCCGCGAAGTGGCGGCGATTATAAGCCGATAACGCGGCTGGACGAATCAGCGATCGCCCGAGCGACCGTCAGACCGCCCAAAGGAGCGCCCATCGTCCCGGCCTGACAGCGCCGGGGCCGCCGGGTACAATCGCCGCCCTACCCCTCCTCGTCCCTTCCTTTGCCGGAGTCACCGGCCAGGATTATTGCCATGATTCGCCTCAACGAACTGCAGCTGCCGCTTGACCACACCCCTGCCGAATTGCGCCAGGCCATCCTCCAGCGCCTGAAGCTGAGCGACGCCGACCTGCTCGATTTCACCGTGTTCAAGCGCAGCTACGATGCGCGCAAGAAGAACAGCGTCATCCTGTTCATCTACATCATCGACCTGGAGGTACGCGACGAGGCGGCGGTGCTGGCGCGCCTGGCCAATGACCTGCACGTGCGCCCGGCACCGGACACCGGCTACTACCCGGTCGGCCAGGCCCCGGCGAATCTGGCCGAGCGCCCGCTCGTGGTGGGCTTCGGTCCCTGCGGCCTGTTCGCTGCCCTGCTGCTCGCCCAGATGGGCTTCAAGCCCATCGTGCTGGAGCGCGGCAAGGAGGTGCGCAGCCGCACCAAGGACACCTGGGCGCTGTGGCGCAAGAAGGTGCTGAGCCCCGAATCCAACGTGCAATTCGGCGAAGGTGGAGCGGGGCTGTTTTCCGACGGCAAGCTCTACAGCCAGATCAAGGATCCGAAGTTCTACGCCCGCAAGGTGATGCACGAATTCGTCCGCGCCGGCGCGCCGGAAGAGATCCTCTACGTCAGCAAGCCGCACATCGGCACCTTTCGCCTGACCGGCGTGGTGGCGGCCATGCGCGAGGAAATCATCGCCCTCGGTGGCGAAGTCCGCTTCGAAACCAAGGTGACCGATCTGCTGATCGACGACGGTCAGCTCGAAGGCGTGGTGCTGGCCAATGGCGAGACCCTGCACAGCCGCCACGTGGTGCTTGCCCTGGGCCACAGCTCGCGCGACACCTTCCGCATGCTGCATCGCCAGGGCGTGTACATCGAAGCCAAGCCCTTCGCCGTCGGCTTCCGCATCGAACACCCCCAGGGCATGATCGACCAGGCCCGCCTGGGCAAGTACGCCGGTCACCCGGAACTGGGCGCCGCCGACTACAAGCTGGTGCATCACGCCAAGAACGGCCGCGCCGTCTACAGCTTCTGCATGTGCCCGGGCGGCACCGTGGTGGCGGCCACCTCCGAGCCGGGCCGCGTGGTCACCAACGGCATGAGCCAGTACTCGCGCAACGAACGCAATGCCAATTCCGGCATCGTGGTGGGCATCAATCCCGAGCAGGACTTCCCCGGTGATCCGCTGGCCGGCGTCGAACTGCAGGAGCGCCTGGAATCGCGCGCCTACGAACTGGGCGGCAGCGACTATTCGGCGCCCGGCCAACTGGTCGGCGACTTCATTCGCGGCGTGCCCTCCACCGCCTTTGGTGAAGTCGAGCCCTCCTACACGCCCGGCGTGCGCCTGGGCGATCTGGCGCCGTCGCTGCCCGCCTACGCCATCGAGGCCATTCGCGAAGCCCTGCCCGCCTTCGGCAAGCAGATCCGCGGCTTCGACCGCCATGACGCCATCCTGACCGGGATCGAGACCCGCACCTCCTCGCCGGTGCGTATCACCCGCGACAACGACAGCCTGCAGAGTCTGAATCTGCGCGGCCTGTATCCGGCCGGGGAAGGCGCTGGCTACGCCGGCGGCATCCTGTCCGCCGGCGTGGACGGCATCAAGGTGGCCGAAGCCCTGGCCAAGGCGATGCTCGCGGAAGGCGACGCGCAGGCCGCCCCGCTGGTTCGGGCCGCTGGCTGATGAAGCTCGACGACATCAGGAAGCTCCACCAGAAGAAGTACCGCGCCGAATTCGGTCACTTCCTGGTGGAGGGCGAGCACCTGGCGCTGGAACTGCAAAAGGCCGCGCGGGGGAATCCCCAGCTGCAGCGCGCCGAACTCTATGTGACGGGCGCCTACGAACACTGGCAGAGTCCGTTCCGGACGCACCCGATCAGCGATCGGCAGATGGCGCAGCTTGCCGATACCAAGGCCCCGCAAGGCATCCTGGCCGTGGTGCCAATGCCCCGGGAGCCCGTGGCAGCAGCGGTCGAGGGCGAGCGCGCCGTCTATCTGCACGAGATCCAGGACCCGGGCAATCTGGGCACCATCCTGCGCACCCTGGCCTGGTTCGGAGGTTTTCGCTGCCTGCTCAGTCCGGGCAGCGTCGACCCCTATAACCCCAAGGTGGTCCGCGCCAGCATGGGCGCCATCTTCCACACCCCGCTGGAGCTGGACGTCGAACTCGACGGCCTGCAGGAGCGCTTCCCCCGCCTCGCCTGCCTGGATATGCAGGGCATGCCGGTGCAGTCCGCTGCTTTCGCAGCCTTCGACTGCTACCTGTTCGGCAACGAAGCCCGCGGCGTTCCCCGTGAGCACCTTGCGGCCCTGAACGCCCAGCCCTTCACCATCGCCGGCGCGGGCGCCATCGAGTCCCTGAATCTGGCGGCCACGGTGAACATGTGCGCCTATGAGTTGAGTCGGTAGCGATCAGCCACGAGTACCGGGCGCATTAGCGCCTGGACGGCAGAGGACGAGCCACCCGCCCCCTCGCTGAGGTGAACGCGGCCAGATGGCCATCCCGTCGGCATTACCGACCTCTCGACTCGGCGCCACCTGGTGCACGCGGCAACAGGCCTTCGCTCGGGATGTTCGTCGAGAAGCGCCATGACCGATGTCCCGACTATCAAGAAACCGGCCTGCCATCTCAGCTAGCCGGCGGTCCGCGGATTCCAGCTCGATTCGATCTCAAGCCGAAGGTGACCGACGAACAGTGGCAAGCCCGCTGGGCGGCCTCCAGACCGGCGCTTTCTGGGTAGGCACCCAGGGCTGGTCTTGCGCCCTCCCGCCAGGCACAATCGAATAGTCATACGATGACAGATAAGGCGGCGTGATCTGTGGCTCTCGCCACCTGGCATTTCCGACAACTACAACAAAAGGATCCGAGCATGAAACAGTTGAAACTAGCGGTAGGTTTCCTCTGCCTGTTCAGTGGCTATGTCGCAGCAGCAACGAGTGATGAAAGGGACGTCGCCTCCGCCGTCGACCAACTGACCCAGGCCATGTGGCACAAGGATATTGCGCAGCTCAAGGCGCTGACCGCAGACAACCTGACCTATGGACATTCGAGCGGCAACATCCAGGACAAGCAGGCGTTCATCACCGACATCGAGACCGGCAAAAGCGCATTCAACGAGCTGAAGATGCTCAACCAGAAGATCACCCTATCCGGGGACGTCGCGCTGGTACGCAACCACTTTTCAGCTCAGGCCGTAAACAGTGGCAAGGTAGTGCCGACCGAGATCGAGAACTTTCAGATCTGGCAGAAACAGAAAGGCCATTGGCTGTTGATCGGGCGCCAGGCATTTCGCTTCTGATCGACCCAGGCGTCAGTCGTTGTAGCGCCAACGCTGACTGAACGTCGCCAGGCCTCGGCGTCGTTCCCGCCACATCACGAGCGGCACGAATGCCAGCTGGATCGGCTCGACCTCGCACCTTGCGCCCCGGCAAGCCCGTTAGGTGCGGCGGTGGGTCGCCGGCGGCATGGCGCAGGTCTGAAAGGCTCCTCTGATAATGCGACAGGCTCCTGGGTGTCGGCGCCATCAAGGGTGCATCCAGGGCGGCTTGGCGCTGAACGCAGGCCTGGACGACGTTTGAAAGCTGCCTTCCTCCTGCCATGCCGGCCCAGCAGCCGAAACGCCTGTCCTCCGACGAGAAGCATCCCGCAGTGCGGGCACCTGCAAGGAATCCATACCTGACAGGTGCTCGCTGCCGTCTGGAGGTTTGCTGACGAAACCGTGCGGCCCCTTCGTCCCTCGGCTGACGGACAACCCGCCGCCCCTCTACCGACTTAACGAGGGATGCAGGTCCTTGACCGTGCTGACGCTCTCCAGCAGCGCTGCCAACTGCAGGATGGTGGCTTCGTCGTGCCAGGCCCCGACCACCTGGACATTGATTGGCAGACCTTCACTGCTGGTGCCGAAGCGCATCGATAGACCGGGGAGGCCCGCGACGTTCAGCGGTACGGTAGCGCCCTGGAGATAGGTCGCGTCGACCGTCTGACCGTCGATGACGAAGGTTTCGACACCGTGCGGGTGCGCGGGGATTGGCAGCACCTGGGTGATCAGGGCATCGTACTGGGCGAAGTATTCGGCGTAGCCATCGCGAATACGCTCGGCAGCCTGTTCGGCCTCGATGAAGTCGCTCATCGAGGTATCGGGTAGCGATAGCATCGTCTTGGCCATCTTGTAGAGTTCATCCTGGCCCCGCCCCGCCGTGGCCTGGGCGAAGGCCGGCTTCATTTCCATGACGTGCAGGCGGTTGAAGACATCCAGGGCAAAATCCTTTTCCAGCGCCGGAATGCCTACCGGCTCGACCGAGATACCCAGGCCGGCCAGCGCCTGGGCGGCAGCCTTGACCGTCGCCGCCACCTGGGGATCGACCGGCCCGAAGCCGGGGCCGACCATCCAGCCCACCCGCAGGGGACGCGTCAGTCTTTCGGAGAGCTTGCCGACATCGCGAGCCGCGAGGGTGGAAAAGGCATCCTGCCTATCCGGACCAGCCAGCTGCGAGAACGCCAGGGCGATGTCCCGGACCGAGCGGGCCATGGGCCCGACGTGCCAGAAGCGCCGTGGCGCGCGGGGCCAGATACCGGTCATGGGCACCCGCCCGTGGGTCGCCTTCATGGACGTGATTCCGGTCTGGGCGGCGGGCCCTCTGACCGAGATGGCAAGATCGGTGCCCAGTCCCAGGGGGGACATCCCCGCGGCTATGGCGGCCGACTCGCCCCCACTGGAGCCACCCGGCGTCCGCTGCAGATCCCAGGGATTGTTGGAGCGACCGCTGAGCAGGTTGTCGCTCTCGATCCAGTAGGAGAATTCCGGGAGGTTGGTCTTTGCCAGCAGGATCGCGCCTGCTTGCTTCAGACGCGTCACGCTGGTGGCGTCCTGTCCGGGAATACGGCCGCGAAAGATCGGCGAGCCTCGCTGCGTCATGACGCCTGCCGTGTCGATGGAGTCCTTGGCGGTGAACGGCACTCCATGCAACAGCCCGAGCCTTTCACCCGCCAGCACCGCTGCCTCGGCAGTCCTGGCGGCGTCGAGGGCGCCCTCGGCTACCGTCACGATGGCATTTACCCGACCGTCCACAGCGTCGATGCGGTCAAGGTGGGCTCGAACCACCTCTACCGGGGAAACCTCCTTGCTACGGATCAGGGCTGCTAGGGCTGTCGCGTCCTGGAAAATCAGTTCGTCACTCATGGCTCACCTCTTCGATATCGTCATTGATTTGCCTAACTAACGTTAGGTAGTCGTTAAGCTAGGTGGTATAGTTCCCCCTGTCAACACGGTTTTCTGGAGATATCGATGAGGGCTCAGGCGGGTAGTAACTCGAGCGAAAGGATCCTGGAGATCGCGACCAGGATCGCCCAGGCCCATGGCTACGGCGGCCTGAACATGCGCACGCTGGCGGAGCAGGTCGGGGTGAAGGCGGCCAGTCTCTATCATCATTTCGCCGGCAAGACCGAACTTGCTGCGGCGGTGGCCAGGCGCTACTGGGAGAATTCGGAAGCCTGCCTCGAAGAATTGACGGTGGCTTTCCCTGACCCGCAGGAGCGTCTGCGCCAGTACCCCCTGACCTTTCGCAGCTCCCTGGAAAGCGACAATCGCATCTGTCTGAGCAGCTTCATGGGCGCTGAGTACGACGACCTGCCCGCCCCGGTGATGCAAGAGGTGCAGCAATTCGCCGAGATCAATATCGACTGGCTGGCGCGGACCGTAGCCGAGACCGGGATCTGTCCCGCCGCAGACGCCCGGGTTCGAGCCCAGGCTATCTACGCCGCCATCGCCGGCGCCCAGCTGCTGGCGCGAAGCCGCGCGGATCTGGCCCTGTTCGACCAGGCGATCAACAGCTACCAGGCCGCAGGACTGTTGCCATGAAGAATGGGCAGCCCGTGCCGAGCTGACCGGCCCGGACCTTGACGACCTGCCTGTGCACGGGCGGCCACGCACCCTGACCAGGGAGCTCGCTCGCCAAGATCCGGAGCTTATCGCTGGAATCAGGGGTCCACTTTCCTAGTCTCGCCTCCAGGAATCCGCCCCATGATCATCCTCAACAGCTACACCACGGTCAGGCGCCGCGAACGCGTGCCCCAGGACCTGTTCGCCCATTATTGGCGTGACGTACACGGTCCCTTGTGCGCCCGCCTGCCGGGCCTCGACCACTATGTGCAGTACCATTTCGACCGAGAGCAGGACGCCCATCTGTGGCCGCTGGCCGAGGGTATCCGGGAGATTCCCGACTACGAACTGGATGGGATGGTAGAGATCGGCTTCGCTGACGAAGAGCGTCAACGCACCTTCCAGGCAGCCAGCCCCGTGCTGTTCAGTGACGAACAGAACATGTTCGCCGAGACGCTCGCCTATGATCTGCCCAACGGCTCGCACGCGCTCAAGAACACCCTGGCAGACGAGCAGCATAACGGCCCCGACCCGCTGGATCGCCTCCAGCTGCACCTGCATCCCCGCGACAACCTCGCGGACCTGAACAATTATCTGCTGAGTCAGCTAGGCCCCTGGCTGGCCGCACAATCGGCCGTCCTGAAAGTGCGCGTGCACCCTTGCGTGCCCTTCGTCAACGACGGTCAACATCCGCCATCGCCAGAGGTGGTGCACAGGGCCGATACCATCCGCGCAGCGCTGTCGATGGTGGAGATCGTCTTCGCCTCGCCGCTGGAACGCCGGCGCTTCTTCGCCAGCGAAGCCTTCCGCAGCTGCCTGGCCGAACAGGCGCGGCATATCGCCTGTATCAAGGCCTTCGCCGTGTCCGGGGTATACACCTACGTCCATGCCGGCCAGCTCACCACCGCCGGCCTGCGCGGCAGTCGCGCGGCCGAATTGATCGAGCGCCTCGGGGCGGTCAACCAGACGCAAGACGAGGTCGTGCATCTGCTTCGCCACGGATCGTTACCGGAAAAGGATGCGCCCTCCCCGGCATCGACGCCCCGCCAGGACTGAAGGCACTCGGTCTCACTTCCGGCCGGCACGGCTTGCCACCTCATGCTCGACAGCGGCGTCGTGCCGGCCGCTAGGGCCGGACGAGGAGACCTTCGTCTCGCCAACGTCAGGCCAACATCTGCCAGCCCAGCTGCTCGGACTGCCAGGCTAGCCATTGCAAACAACAAAACGAAATGACATTCTAAAAACCTAGCGCATAGCTGGTTGTTACCCCGCACACTAGAACGGCCGCCCTGCTGACGAGTTCTGCGCGCTGCCCGCCGTGGATGGGATGAGCGCCAGGGGGTCGAAGCTAGTGTCCTAAGCATCGCCGTGCTGGTTATCGCGGTGCCGCACCTGACCTGCCGGACCGGCCGCTGCCTGCCGAGTCAATCTGGAGACAGCCTTCTTGGCGAAATCTGCACAGCCCTCCCGTTGGCCCACCGCGGTACGGGCGCTCGCCCATCGTGACTTCCAGATCTATTTTGCCTGCCAGGGCGTATCGACTCTGGGCAAATGGGTGCAGCAGGTCGCGCTGTCGTGGATGGCCTATCACGTCACCGCTTCCGCCACCCTGCTGGGCGTGATCACCTTTCTCACGCTCGCCCCACAATTGCTCGTAGGTCCGATCGCCGGCGCCTGGATCGACCGCCACGACAAACGCCGTCTCCTGATCGCTGCGCAGTCGCTGCTGGCCACCCAATCGCTGTTGCTCGCGCTCTTGAGCTGGCAGGGCTGGATCGACGCGCCGATTCTGATTGCCATGGCGCTGCTTCTCGGCTTGCTGAATGCCCTGGAAACGCCGCTCCGACAGGCACTCATCGGTAGCTTCGTGGCCGATGCCAGCGATTTGCCCAACGCCCTCGCGCTCAATGCCATGCTGATCAACGCCGCGCGTTTCATCGGCCCTCCGTTGGCCGGCGCCCTGATCGCCGCCAGTAGCGAAGCACTCTGCTTCCTGATCACGGCGATTGCCTTCGCCACCTTGCTGCTGGGCCTGACCAAGGTTCAGGGCAGCGCGACTACCAGAGCCAGCGGTTCGACCAGTCAGATGTTTCGTGAAGGCTTGGGCTACGTCTGGAGTACCTTCTCGGTCCGGCGCCTGATGCTGGGGGTGATCGCCGTCAACCTGCTCGCCTCCAACTACAGCGTCTTGCTGCCAGTACTGGCCAAGACGCTCTACCTCGGCGACGCCCGGATGCTGGGTTGGCTATGGGGGGCCGCCGGCGCCGGCGCCTTCGTGGCCACGATCATGCTCGCTCTCGTCGGCGCCTTGCACCGCCTGCGGCGCGTGATCTTCATCGCCGAGTTGTGCTGCGCTCTGGCGCTTTGCCTGCTGGCGTTCAAGCTGCCGCTTCCCTTGGCGCTGTTGTTACTGGCCCTGCTGGGCTTTGGCATCACTGCCAACAACGTTAGTACCAACATGCTGTTGCAGGGCGATGCCCCGGTCGCGCTGCGCGGCCGCGTGATCGCCCTATACATCGCCATGCGCTTCGGCTTCGAGGCGGTGGGTGGCCTGCTCGCAGGCTTGCTGGCCAGCGCCATAGGCGCAACCCTCACGCTCGGAATAGCCGGTCTGCTGTTGCTGACGTTCCGCGCGGTGGAAAGCCACCTCAATGCTGCAAAGGAATGAACTGTCGAGTCGAAGGTATGGCTTGCCCCGATCACTGCCCCCCCCCCAGAATGCTGAAGCGAAGCGCCATGAAAGCAGTCGCGTGCCAGAAG